>NZ_JBEQCS010000020.1:0-92114 GCF_046054195.1 Celerinatantimonas sediminis | reverse complement strand
GAGTATACAGATTCGGTCACGGTTGATTATAACACCCCTGAAATTATTGACGTAGACACGACTAGTTCAACGTTTACCGCGACCGTCAGTAGTGATGTTGCGATTACAGCAGTATATGCTGTGAGTTCGAGTAAGGTAAGCGACCCAGACTCCATCACAACACTGGCTGAGTTGACGGCTGTAACGACCAACTATAAAGACGAAAGCTGGGTAACAGACAATGAAGACGGCACTTATTCGTTGACGTGGACCGGTGTATCATCAGGCACATGGTATATATGGGCGGTGGATGCAGATGGTAATATCACTGGCTATGCGACTGTGACGCCTGGAAGCGATAGTACAGCCCCTGAGATATCATCTGTCTCGGTGACCGATGACAGTATTACAGTGACGACAGATACGGATGAGAGTAGTTATACCCTGTATATTGTGGACGCCAGTTCAGGTTCAACGGCATATACAAGTGAGAGCGATATTGCTGCTGCGGCTGAGGCATCAGTTATAGTGAATGATGGTACAGGGACGATTAGCGGGTTAGATGAAGGCAGTACCTACGATGTGTATGTGGTGGATGCAGCGGGGAATGTGACGGAGTATACAGATTCGGTCACGATCAGTGCTCCTGACATTATTGATGTAGACACGACTAGTTCAACGTTTACCGCGACCGTCAGTAGTGATGTTGCGATTACAGCAGTATATGCTGCGAGTTCGAGTAGTGTAAGCGACCCAGACTCCATCACAACACTGGCTGAGTTGACGGCTGTAACGACTAACTACAAAAGCAATGTAACAGACAATGCCGACGGCACTTATTCGTTGACGTGGACCGGTGTATCATCAGGCTCATGGTATATATGGGCGGTGGATGAAGATGGTAGCATCACTGGCTATGCTATCGTGACACCAGGAAGCGATAGTACAGCCCCTGAGATATCAGATGTTACTGTGACCGATGACAGTATTACAGTGACGACAGATACGGATAACAGTAGTTATACCCTGTATATTGTGGACGCCAGTTCAGGTTCAACGGCATATACAAGTGAGAGCGATATTGCTGCTGCGGCTGAGGCATCAGTTATAGTGAATGATGGTACAGGGACGATTAGCGGGTTAGCTGATGGGACCTACGATGTGTATGTGGTGGATGCAGCGGGGAATGTGACGGAGTATACAGATTCGGTCACAGTTAGTAATTCATCTAATGGGGCATTAGTATCTGAATCTTCAGTGTTGGAATTGACCACCGTTGTTGATGACTTGACCGCCCCATCAGAAATCGTCGATGTCAGTGATAACGATGTGACGGTAACAAGTGATGAAGCAGGCACTGTCTATGTGGTGGTGTCAGGGACTGATATTGACAGCTCTACTGACTTTACCGATGGCAGTGTAGAATTAATAGGTAGTGATACGGTTAGCGAAAACGGTAGTACAACGCTGAGCGATATTGCTGATGGTAGTTATGATGTTTATACGGTTGATGCATCGGGTAATATCAGTTCTGCTACAACCGTAACCATTAACTCAGATGATAGTCCAAGTTCAGCGGTTTCTGTCTCTGATAATGATGTGTCAGTAACCAGTGATGAAGATGGTGATGTGTATATTATTTCTTCATCCACTACGGTTACCTCCAGCACTGTTTTATCAGATGTTGCAGCAGAAAGTGCTGAGCTAACAGCTGATACAACAACTACAGTGGGCGTGGATAATCTTAGTGATGGCTCTTACGATATTTATGTCGCGGATGATGATAATAATGTCACAGAAGTTGCAACGATCACCATTGATGATGATACAACTACGATGAACGGTTAGTTGCTGATTGATAAATAATTTAAAGCGGGCTTATTTAATGCCCGCTTTTTTATTGATTTGCCAATGTCATAATTTAAATAATATTTATAGTGATTTCATCATTGAGTGATAGCTAATAGTTTATAAATAACTGTTAGATCAAATGTGTATTATTATGAAGTTATTTTATCTTTTAGCGATTTTATCGTTGCCGGTTATGGCTAGTTGGCATGTTACTGTGCTTGGGGATGGCACGAAAGGCTCAATCGTTAAACATGATGTGGTTGCATCTTCACTTCACCAGGCTAGAAAGTTAGCTTTAAAAGACTGTAAACATAAAGAGCGATTTTCTAACCATTCTTGCTTTATTAAGAAAGTTAAATGTATCGCAGATGGTGATCCTTGCCTGATTCCTTAATCAATTAAAATAGATCAATAGATTGGTGTGATTAACAGATGAGTTAAGTATGAAAAAAGAGCGAAGGCAAGGGTAAGTTGGCTAATCGAAAAACTCCCTGTAAGCCTTCGCTATTAATATCATATAAAATGTCAGAACATATACAATTATTATATATATTATATAGATTAAGAAAGAGGTTAATAATTTTTATATTGATAGATTGTTCTCATTAAATTGGCTATATAAATAGAGGTGCCTATTAACATAATGGCTAATAATTGTCGGCTGCACAGAGGTTGATGGTTTATTAGTTATTATTAAAATAGGTTTTTTCTAAACCAATAAGTGGGAGGTGCTAACTAATTAGTTTGAATCACGTCTCTATCCCATTTTTCTGGCACAGCCATGAATGTTGTGCCAGCTTTTTATTTAAGATATAAGTTTTATTTTTTATCCTCTAGATTGCCTTGCTAAATACAACATGTATTATACATATGCTTGTTATTTATTTACTTGTTCTCCCGTGACAAGAGCCAGCGTTATTTTAACGCTGGTTTTATTTTATTTACGGTTATTAAAATATGTATTTAATTTAATACGATTGGCTTTGTATCTATTATGCGAAAAATAGTTTTAATGATATTATTCTTGAGCTTTTCTTATTCGGCTTGCGCCAGTTGGCATATGGTCGCGATATCAAGAAATATTTCCGATCATTATGCGCGTGGTGATGGTTATTCTGTTTCGCATACTCAAGCAATTCAATCGGCGATGCAGCAGTGTCAAAAAGAGGAAGATGCACCAGGAATGCTATGCTATTTAGTCGGCGAAGAGTGTTTGCATAACGGGACGCCTTGTTTACATTAATTTGTGAGTCTCACCGATATTTAAATTCTTATGAAATAGTTCTTCATCGACATCTCGTTAAATTCCCCCGCTGTTAGTAAGAGCTATAATCATCACATTTTATATTTTAACCCGATCTCTAATAGCACATGGCTGTTCGTTCATGGCGCTAAAAAACCAGCTAGATATGCGAGTGGCTTCATAAGTCAAAACTTGGCGCAGTGGTATGCTGGTTTTTAGGCATCAATATTGGTGGTTACTTACCGGGTGTATTGCCTTGCCCTTTTGATGCTAAAGCAGAATCAGCGTAAGGAGGTGGTTTGATGAAAGGTTGGCTATTTACCAAAACCCATGTGGCGCCCAAGTTAATCGAAAAAGAAGACCCTAAAGCGGCTCCCGATGAAGTCATTTTAGATATTAAAGCCGCAGGGCTTTGTCACTCTGATGTTGGTGCGTTAGAAGACCCAATCTGGATGCCATATTATCCAAAGCCTGTGATCTTTGGTCATGAATGTGCCGGTGTTATTCGTGAAGTCGGCGCCGCTGTAACGGGATTTAAAGTCGGCGATCGAGTTGGTGTTTGTCCTATTAATACCCAAACGAACATGACGATTGGGTATGGTCGTGATGGCGGCTATGCCAACAAACTTGCCGTTCCGGCCATTCAGCTCATCGCACTGCCCGATGAGGTCAGCTATATTCAAGGCGCTGCGGCAACCGATGCCGGGATGACTTCTTATCATGCACTGTTTAGCGAAGGTGGCGCTAAAAAAGGGATGAAAGTTGGGATCATTGGTATTGGTGGGTTAGGGCAGTTCGCCACCCAGATGGCTTTAATTGAAGGCTGCGAAGTTTATGCGGTTGATTTAAATCCAGACGCTCGGGCGTTGGCAAAAGAGCTGGGGTGTAAAAAGGTGTACGAAAACGTTCTTGATTTAAAAGCAGATGCCCCAGAGGTGATTGTCGATTACGCAGGGTTTGGCCAAACAACTGCCGATGCTATAGAAGCTGTCGCATTTAAAGGGAAAGTGATTCTCGTTGGAATGGGCAAATTAGAAACAACCTTGAATGTGATGACGATGATCCAAAAACAGGTAACGATCAAGGGCAGCAATGGTGGGACCAATGCGGATATCGCAGGTGTTTATGAATACTTTCGCACTGGGCGCTTAAACCCAACTTTATCGACCATTAAGTTTGATGAGATAGCACAAGGATTAGAGCGTTTGAAAAGTGGCAAAGTCAAAGGCCGATTAGTCGCTGAGCTTTAACTTTGGATTTGGTGCGCTGATGAGCATGCTTTATCTTTCCTTAAAAGCCTGCGTGATGACGATTTGGCTAAATTGTGTAAAATTAATTGTCATCACTATTTATTGAAAAGGATTTCATCATGACTGCTGAAGAGTTTGTATTGGAGTTTAAAGAGTTGAAAAACTCTTTAGAGCATCTTTATTTTTCTGAAAAATCATCCGTTTCACGCATTCCCGAGATGATTCAAAGTGGCATGAATCAACAGCAGATTAATCTCGTTCAAGCGATTTTGTCTGATGCTTTGACTGACTCGATGTACACCATTTTATTGGGGCTTGCTGGCGAAGGGGCGATTGGTACTCAGCAAGTGAGTTATCAGTTGGCCGATGAAAACGGCAAATCGTTAAATGGTGATATTGAATCGGTGGCCTGGGAGCAATTCCATGGTGAGTAGTTGATTTATTTATCAATAATGCAAATTTAGCATAGAAGGGTTATTGGCTTTTGCTGATTATGTGAGTGACGAATTAACTATAAATAATTAACTTTCAATTATAACCCTAGATTATCAAGTTTTATCAAAATGCATAATTGTTAGTTATTTAAGTATTTTGTGCAGATAAGTAATAGAAGATAGTCAAATCAATTTTTAAAGTACTCAATTAAATACTATACTGTCGTTTCACCCAGCAGTTTTTAATAAAAATTGTACAGCCTGCATAGTTAATTCATTTAATTAATTAACTATTCATCGTTTCATGCGTGTTTTGCATGGAAGCCATGTTTATAATTCGTTTGTCGCCTATTTATTCCCTCCATATGATGAATTAATCGATCTGAATTTATCAGCTAAGTGGAATAGTGCAGCCAATGAGTGGTCTTTCTTCATCAGAATTTATCTATGTAAAACCCTCCCATAATGGACAAAAAGTAACAGCTGTTTGTCTTATCCTCGCGTTACTCTATGTGGCTCATGCATTTTGGAAAGGGCAGATTGCATGGGAATATGTTGAAGACAACTTATTTACTTCTAGCGTATTAAACGGCGTCCTTAATATGATTATTATGACGTTCCTTTCAATGGTTTTAGGGATTGCCCTTGGGACAATAACGGCCGTTGTAAGAATGTCTGATAATAAAGTGCTCCGCGCTGCCGCTGGTTTTTATATTTGGTTGTTCCGCGGAACCCCTGCGCTTTTGCAGTTATTACTGTGGTTTAACTTAGCACTTATCTTCCCCACGATTAGCCTCTTTGGTTTTTTCCCGATTCAAACCGTTGATGTGATGACGCCATTTGTGGCCGCGTTGGTCGGCTTAGGTGTACAGCAAGGCGCCTACACAGCCGAAGTGGTTCGTGCGGGTATTTTATCTATCGATAAAGGTCAGCTTGAAGCTGCGCAGTCAATCGGAATGACGCGCTCTCGGGCAATGTTACGCATTATTTTGCCACAGGCGATGCGGGTGATTGTGCCACCGATTGGTAATGAAACCATCGGCATGGTGAAGTTAACTTCGCTGGCCAGTGTGATTCAGTATGCTGAAGTGCTGCGCAGTGTTGAAAATATTTACTACGCCAACTCGCGAGTCATCGAACTGTTGATAGTGGCGGCAATCTGGTACTTGGTGGTGGTCACGGTTCTTAATATTGGTCAGTTTTATCTCGAACGTTATTTCTCCCGAGGTTGGGGGATCCGCAAGGTCAAAGTCTCAGCGCCCAAGACAGCCAGCACCGAATTAGTTAAAGAGGATTGATCATGGCGGTAATTATCTCTGCTGAAAAAGTGAATAAATATTTCGATACGCTGCATGTACTTAAAGATATCTCCATCGATATTCACGAAGGGGAAGTGGTGTGTGTAATTGGGCCTTCAGGTTCTGGCAAAAGCACCTTTTTGCGCTGCATTAACCAGTTAGAAAGTACCTCAAGCGGTGTGATTCGAATTAACGATGAGATCATCGGTTTTCGCCAGCAAGGCAATAAGCTGCATCCATTAAAAGATAAACAGATTGCCAAACAGCGCTCTAAAGTCGGCATGGTCTTTCAGCGCTTTAATCTATTCCCGCATAAAACGGTTCTGGAAAACATCATTGAAGGACCGGTTTATGTGCAAAAACGCCCTGCTGCGGAGCTCAAAAAAGAAGCAATGGAGCTACTTAAAAAAGTAGGTTTGGCAGAAAAAGCCAATAGCTATCCTAATGAGCTCTCTGGTGGACAGCAGCAGCGTGTCGCGATTGCCCGAACATTGGCAATGCGGCCACAGGCGATTTTATTTGATGAGCCAACCTCGGCACTTGACCCGGAACTAGTTGGGGATGTGCTAGCGGTCATGAAAGAGCTGGCTCAATCAGGAATGACCATGATTGTGGTGACTCACGAAATTGGTTTTTGCCGCGAAGTGGCAGACAAAGTTCTATTCATGGAGTCGGGGGCCATCGTTGCCAGCGATACGCCCGATAACATGCTAATTAACCCTAAACACCCGCGTGTGCGTGAGTTTATATCAGCCGTTCTCTAGATTTTAAGACAAGGATATTCTATGAAATTTAAACATATTGCGTTATGTCTTGCGTTAGCCGAGTTTGTTCCGGTGCTCTCGCATGCTGCGACTAATGATCTGAACCTTATCAGCGCATCAAAGATGCATTTTCTGATGAACCCAATCTATCCGCCAATGGAATATCACGATGCCAAAACGGGCAAAATCGTGGGTTTCGATGTGGATATCAGTCAAGAGATTGCTCATCGTTTAGGTAAAAAACCAATGTATGTGAGCACGGCTTTTAGCCAGTTGCAAAGCAGCTTGCTGACCCATCGTGGCGATCTGATTATCTCTGGGATGAGCGATAATCCAAAACGTGAAAAAACCATGGATTTCGTTGACTACGTGACCAGTGGTCCGGTGTTCTTCACGCTGAAAAAGAATGCGGGTAAATATGCCAGCGAGTTAGCCTTGTGTGGCAAAACTGTTGCCGCCAGCCGCTCAACCACATTTGGCCAAAGCATCATGACTTGGAGCAAAGCTAACTGTGATGCAAACGGCAAAACAGCGATTCATTTTGAAGGAACTGAAGACTCAAGCGCTGCACGTCTTGGCATGAAACAGGGCCGTTATGACGCGGTTGTGCAGGGTATTGAAACGATGGCTTATCAGATGAAACTTGAGCCAAACGAATACAAAATGATCGGCAAGCCAATGAAATCAAACGATATCTATGGCATCGGTATTCCTAAAAACAACCCAGAATTGCGTGCTGCAGTGGTTAAAACGCTGAATGCGATGATTGCCGACGGCACTTATACCAAAATCCTCGACAAATGGGGACTGACTACTAACGGCGTTAAAACTGCTCAAGTAAACGGCGCCGGCAAATAAGCTCGCAACAGCGAGCATGAAATCTCTCAAGGAACATTTGTGTCTGATTTAACTATGGCGCGCCACCTGTCGGCGCGCCCCGCTTGGCCTGAAGGGTATCAAAGTGCGGTGGCATTAGCCTTTGATTTAGATGGGCCAACCGGTGATGCCATGCTCAATAAATCCCTCAAAGATAACATGCGTTATTTCACCGAAGGCTCTTATGGCCCGTTTCGGGCATTGCCTCGATTGTTGGATTTATTAAAAAAATATCAACTGAGCGCGACGTTTTTCATTCCGACTTGGGTGCTAGAACATTGGCCTGAGCGCTGTGAGCGGATCATCGAAGACGGCCACGAGGTTGCTTATCACGGCCATCGCCACGAAGTGTTTATTAACTGTAATAGCGAGCAACAGCTTGAGATTATGGAACACTCCAAAGCGATTTTTAAACAGCGTCTCGGCGTGCAACCGGTTGGATTTCGTACGCCATCAGGGGATTGGAATAGCGACACAGCCAAGCTGTTATTTGAGTTTGGGGTGCAATATTCAAGCTCCATGCGCGGTGACGATCGCCCCTATTTCCACCTCAATGAAGGCAAAGTTGGCTTAGTTGAGATCCCAGGTCGCTGGGACATTGATGATTATTCTGCATTGGCGTTATTTGAGTTACCAAGTTTCCCATCAGGAGGCGATCGCATCTCGCCTTATCAGCAGGTCGCCTCAAATTGGTGTCATGAATTTGAAGGCTATCACCAACAAGGACTTTGCTGGACAACCATTTTGCACCCGAAAGTGAGTGCTAAACCGGGACGGTTGAAGATTTTAGACACGCTCTTTAAACAGATTCGCTCGCACGATGATGTCTGGGTGAGTCATTGTTCGCAGATTGCTAAGTGGTGGCGGAGTAACTATGACAACTAATTCATATCAATGGCCAAAAGGCAAACGCTGCGCCGTGATGTTGTCGATTATCTACGATGATGGCCGAGATGCCTTGGCAATCGCCCCTGATTTGGCGCAGCGCAGTAAGAGTCGCTCCGTATGGGAATATGGCACGACCCGTGGTGTTGAGCGTTTATGCGAGCAGCTTTTTGCCCGAGATCTGCCAACGACTTGGTTTGTCCCAGCAGCTGTCGCTAGTGAGCGAGCCTCTTTTATCGCCGAGCTCAGTGCCAAAGGCCATGAGATTGCCGGTCGCGGCATCAACTTTGAACAATACTGCGAGCAGTCTGATGCGCAAAATATTGATTGCCTCAAACGCACTCGTGAGACTCTTGCAACGATTACCGGACAAGCGCCGAAAGGTTTTCGTCTGCCAAGCGGACTGTGGCCAAATGGCTTTGATAGCTTATTAAAAGCGCAGGGCTTTGAGTGGTCATCGACGCTTAACGGTGATGATTTTCCCTATCAGCATCAAAGTGGCTTGATTGAGCTGCCAGTGCAGGTAGAGCTTGAAGATCGCCCTTATTTTCAATTTAACTTTACGCCAGCCTTTCCCAAAGGGCATAGCCGCATGGCCGGTTATGATGCCGTCTTAGATAACTGGCGTAGTGAATTTGCAGCCTACCATGAATATGGTTTGTGCTTTAATTTGCAGCTTCGCCCGGAGATCATTGCTACTCCCGGGCGCTCTTTTATTGTCGATGAACTGCTTGATTATATCGCTCAGTTTGATGATGTTTGGTTCGCAACTGGCTCACAGTTAGCCGCTTGGCACCAGCAAAGTAATCAGCAAAATGAAGCGGAACATCCGGTTGCAGTTTTCGCTGAGTATTTGCAGGAGTTCGCCGATGGCCGCCAGTGAATTTTATGCCGAGCGTCTGGCAAAGTTAGTGACCAGTACGCGTTTTAGCGATTTTGATTTAGCAACACTTGATAAAACCCGCATTCATATTCTCGACACCCTCGGGGTGATGCTAGCTGGCGCTGATTCTGACGAAACGACTCTGGCGCTGCGTGCGATGGCGGGGGAGCTGAGTATCGGTCAAGCGCTCATCGTCGGCCATGACCGTTATTGCAGTGGTCGTGATGCGGCCATGATCAATGGTATTTCCGCTCATGCGCTGGAGTTGGATGATTCTGGCGGCTGCGATCACTCAGGCGCGGTGGTGTTGCCAGCGGTGCTCGCTGCACTGGCGAAAGTTGAGAGCGCTGTTAATGGTAAGCTGTTTTTACAGGCCGTAATTTTAGGCTACGAAGTCGGGCGCCGCGTGCTTGAAGCAACCGGCGGCTATGAATCGCATAATGCTCAAGGCTGGCATTCAACGGGAACCTGCGGCGTGTTCGGGGCAGCCGTTGCCTGCGCCGTTCTCCTCGAGTTGGACACCAAGCAAGTGCAAGCGGCATTGGGCATCGCAGCCTCTTTTGCCGGTGGTACTTGGTCGTTTATCCATGATGGCAGCCAGACCAAAAAACTACACGCCGGAAGAGCGGCTGAAGGTGGTTATATGGCGGCACATCTCGCTAAAGCTGGGATGAGCGGCCCAAATCAAATCTTTGAAAATGACTCGTGGGGCAGTTTTTTAAGCTCATTTAATCAAAGCGAGCATCACGCAGATGACCTGATTACGGAATTTGGTCAGTACTGGCGCGTGAATCGCTGCTCGATTAAACCGTATGCAACCTGTCGCGGAACTCATTCTGCCATTGATTCATTGCGCTATATCCAAAGCGAACACGGCATTAAAACCTCAGAAATTGCTGATATTACTGTGGTGATTTGCCCGTTCCAGGCGGGTATGTGTGCCGGTACACAGATTAACTCACGCGCTCAAGCGCAGATGAGTATTGCTTATGCGCTGTGCAGCTGGCTTGAGTTTAATGAAGTTGGCCTGAGCCAGCTTGAAGCTCAAACCTGGCAGGGAGATTGGTGGAGCCACTGGATGGCGAAGGTTAGTTTTCAGCTGGATGATTCAATGGCTGATAACGAAGAGCCCGTTATTCAGGTCACCGACATTCACGGCAATGTCTTTAGCCACTCACAGCGGCCATTAGGCAGCCCGCAAAATCCACTGTCGATGGCTCAAATTATTGAAAAATTTCAAAGTGTCACGTCGCATTGTTTAGATGCGTCACTAAGCCAACAACTGATTGATTGCGTTCGCTCAATTGAGCAAGCAGATGATGTCCACTCGCTATTGCCATTGGTTGCAAAGCGCTCTGAACGCACTTAATTGACTGATTTAGGAAATAAAATGGAAAACAAACCACAACAAACCTGGTCGCCACTGTTTGCTCAAGCAACGTCAGTGGACTTTCAACGGTTTCATACCTGCATCGGCTCTGACAAAAACTTTGCTGAGTATGACATTATCGGCTCTAAAGCACATGCCGCAATGCTAACCAAAGCAAATATTCTGACTCAAGAAGAGCATGACCTTATTGTTAAAGGGCTGACTCAGATTGATGAAGAGATGAAAAACGGCCAGTTTGATTGGCGCGTTGAGTTTGAAGATGTGCATATGAACGTTGAGCACCGTCTGGTTGAAATTATCGGTAGTGTCGGTAAAAAACTGCATACCGCTCGCTCTCGTAATGACCAGGTTGCTACTGACCTGCGGTTATATTCGCGCGCTGAATTGACTAAGTTGAGCACGGCTCTAACGCAACTGATTGAAGCATTGGCTAAACTTGCCAGCGAGCACGTTGATACCATCATGCCAGGTTTCACTCATCTGCAGATTGCTCAGCCGGTTACCTTTGGCCACCATCTGATGGCGTACGTTGAGATGTTCCTGCGTGACTTGCAGCGTGCCCATCAAGCAAAAGAGCGCTTAAGCGTTTTGCCGTTAGGCTGCGCGGCGCTAGCCGGGACTAGTTTCCCAATTTTGCCAGAGTACACCGCAGAACTTCTTGGTTTTGAAAAATTGTGTGCAAACTCACTCGACGCCGTCTCTGATCGTGATTTCGTTGTGGATGTTTGCCATGTTGGTGCACTTATTATGGCGCACATGTCACGCTTTTCTGAAGAGCTGATCTTATGGTGTACGCCGATGGTTGGTTTTGTTGAGTTAGGCGATCAGTTCTGTACTGGTTCTTCTATTATGCCGCAGAAGAAAAACCCTGATTTGGCTGAATTGCTGCGTGGCCGTGCCGCTCGCATCCAAGGAAACTTGTCATTTGCCGTCAGCTTGCTTAAAGGCCTGCCGCTTGCCTATAACAAAGACTTGATGGAGTCTAAACCGCCGCTCATCGATACGTTCCAAAACGTTTTGGCAGCTGTTCAGGTTTGCACCGCGATGGTTCCAACTATTCAAGTGAAAAAAGACAAAATGCGTGAAGCTGCATCACTTGGTTACTCAACTGCAACTGACTTAGCCGATTATTTGGTTCGTCAGGGTGAAGCGTTTCGTGATGCGCACCACCATGTTGCAGCGATGGTTCGCTATGCCAAAGAACACGATATTGTGCATTTGTCAGAGCTGCCACTTGATGTGATGCAAAGCTTTAGTGACTCAATTAAAGAAGATGTTTATGAAGTACTAACGCTGGAAGGCTCGGTTGGTTGCCGTACCAATCCAGGCGGTACCTCACCTGTGCAAGTTAAAAAAGCAATTGCAGCGCTTGGCGAGCGTCTAGCCGCTTTAAACTCATAACACCGCTCGGCGCAAAAACCCCGGGGCTGGCCATGTTGTTTGGCTAGCCCTTTTTGGTATTGGCGCAATGGCTGAGTGCTTTTTCTGCACCGGTTCTGCCGTTATCCAGTTAATAAAGGTTTTTACTTTAGGGATATTGACCGAGTTGGTTGGAAATATTGCGTAGTAGCCATAACCTGTCTCAATCGTATGTTCAAATGGACAGATTAATTTGTTACTTTCAAGCTCTGGCTTAATGAGCGCTAAATCGCCCATGGCAATGCCATAGCCGCACTCGGCAGCGGTAAGCGCATAATCCTGCGTATCAAAAATTTGATTTTTATAGGTCGTGGCTTGGTGCAGTTGTTGATCCTCAAGCCATAATGACCAGTCAGAATGTTCCCGATTGTTATGCAATAAAACGGCTCGGCGGAGAATTTCTTCTTGGCTTAGGTTTTGTTTTAGCAGTGGGTAGCGCGGCGAGCACACGGGGGTAATTGACTCTTTAAGTAGCGGGACCACTTGCATTCCCGGCCAATGGCCATGACCATAACTGATGACCACATCGACCTCTCCGAGCGCAAATTGCGGCTCTAAAAACCAAGCAGTATCGACATTCACATCAAGCTCTGGCAGTACTTCTAAAAGCTCAGGCAACTGCGGAAGGAACCAGCGCCGGGCAAGCGTTGGTGCCATTCGAACCGTGATTTGATGATCGTTGGCCAGTGAGCTTTCCAAAGAGTTTTTAAATGATGCGACCGCTTTTTCTATCTGAGGCAGCAGAGCTTCACCATGCGCGGTTAATGTGAGCTTTCGTGAGCTACGATTGAATAGATTTTTACCCAAGTAATGTTCGAGCTGTTGGATCTGGCGGCTGACCGCACTTTGACTTAAATGCAGCTCTTTACTGGCCGCAGTAAAACTATTCGACGCGGCAACCACTGAAAAGGTTTGGAGAATTTGTAGGGGCGGTAATTTTTTACTCATATTCAATCTGTACTCAAGGCGGCTCACAAAATATTCTGCTAGAAGAATGGTTATGCAAAGAATAAGCCGATTGTTTTGAATACAACCGCTGAATAAGTATGCATAAGAAAATCCATTTCAATAATATTAATGCACTACTACTGCATACAATATACATAAAAGTTATAGAACTACAAGCTTTTGCCCAATAATTGCCCCAATAGAGTGCATTAAGTCACTTGTAACAACCTACCAAGGAACAATTTGTCCAAAGCTGTCATTGCTACAGATATTATTTGATCGCCGATTATTTATATAAAACAGATAGATAAACTGAATATTGCTTATCTGGCAGTTGAAGATAGCGTGATTAATAAATACGTTTTTTGACCATTATTGCCAGGGGGAAAATGATATGATCAACGCTTGTTAATCGGTTTTGTGTGTCAGATGACTTAGAAGGAAAATAGCGTGAAGTTATATGGTCGAACCACCTCATTTAATGTGCAAAAAGTCTTGTGGTTATTAGAAGAGCTCAATATCGATTATCAACATATTCAGCTCGGTGGCCGCTTTAAGGGTTTGGATGACCCTGAATTTGTTAAATTAAATCCAATGCGCAAAGTTCCTGTATTAGTCGATGGCGAAAAAGCAATTTGGGAATCACACTCGATTTTGCGTTACTTAGTGGCAAGTTTCGCCGATGAAAGCTGGTATAGCGAAGACCCATATCAGCGCTCACTTTATGAACGTTGGATGGATTGGTCACAGCTTATTTTTCAAAACGCGTTTATGGGAACATTCTGGGGTTATTACCGGATGAGTGCGGCAAAGCGCGATATGAAAACGGTGAATGCAGAACTTGAAAAATGCGTTCAGTGCTTAAGTGTTCTGGATAAACAGCTCTCGTTAAGCGACTATCTTGCTGGTGAGTCCATCACGCTAGCTGACATCTGTGCGGGGGCGATTATCTATCGGCTCACAACTCAAGGGCTGAGTATTTCGCTGCCTATCCATGTTGCGCGTTGGTATGAAAAATTAAAAACGCGTCCTGGCTATCAAAAATGGGTGATGAGCGATTACAGCGAGCTTAAAGCGCGCGAAGACTACTAGCCCCAGCCATTAAAGTCCTTTTATAACTGCTTTGGAGAGCACTCATGGATGACAAAAATATTCCATTTCAAACGATTGATTGGTCACAAATACCTCGCAGTGAACATACCGGCGAAACGGGTATTGCCTATTGGCAGACCATGCAGTTTCCTGGACTACGGGTGCGTGTCGTTGAGTATTCAGCAGGTTATGTGGCCGATCACTGGTGTGAAAAAGGCCATATTGTTTATTGTTTAGAAGGTGAGGTGATTAATGAGCTTAAAGATGGCACGCAGAATTGTTTAACACCGGGAATGTCATACATCGTCTCTGATCAATTAAGCTCACATCGCTCGATTACCAAGACAGGCGTGAAGCTGTTAATTATCGATGGCGACTTTCTTAAGTTGAAAGAATAATGATTGATTGTCAGATAAATATCACCTCCAATGGAGGTGATATTCGTTGAGTTGATGCCATGTAATGGCCTGTAGAAGATAACCGTTTTAGTGCTGATTAGTTTAATGGCTCGCCTAATTCATCTTCGATAATGATATCGCTCTCTTGTTGTGATTGCTTTAACCAAAGTTGTAACGCCGGACTGTTAAGCTGTTTCTCTATATATTGTTGAGCCGTCGTGTTTAGAGTCATTCCATAGCTCTGAAGTCTTAACACCACTGGTGCGTACATCGCATCGGCAATTGACCACTGACCAAATAGCCATCCTGTGGGATATTGATTCATCTGCTCAGTGAACATGCTCTCAATTCGAGCCAGATCTTTGTGGCCTTGTTCGCTGAGCTGTATTTTGCGCTTTGCTCTAATATTCATCGGCATTTCAGCGCGAAGGGCGGAAAATCCCGAGTGCATTTCAGCGGCGAGCGCACGGGCTTTGGCTTTTTGAACTTGATCGCTAGGCCACGCTTTAGCATCTAAATAGGCTTCATTGATATATTCTAAAATGGCTAGAGATTCCCAAACCGTCACCGGGCCATCCACCAATACCGGAACTTTCGCTGTTGGGGTGATAGGCTCAAGGGTTTGATAAAACTCATCAGAGAACAGCTTAAGCTTGGTGATTTGTGCTTCTAGATTGAACTGCTTGATAATTAGCCAAGCTCTAAGTGACCAAGTTGAGTAGTTTTGATTCCCAATATACAGTTGCATCGTTTGTCCCATCCGCGTCAGTTGTGATGAATTGAGCTTAAGTGATCTCATTGAGCTTAACTAACGAATAGTTTCGATAATACCTATTAACAATACCGATGAATTAATTTGAGTTGTTAACTATTGCATTAATTATTGCCAATGAAAATTTATTATTAATATGAATAAGTTAAAATAAAAAACTCGCAGGAGGTATTTAAATTTATTACCTGAGTAAAGTATTTTATTCATCGATCACCCTACCAATTTTATATTTAGCTATTTTTCATTTATTCAACTTGCCGCTTAATTTTAGTTCTTTCCGTTTGTTTCCGTTTGGCTAGAGAAACTCCGAGCTGCATCACTAAAAAATTTTGTCAGAAATTTAATCTGTATACAGTCAGATTGAGAGGGGCCTATGTTTACAGAAGAACGACGCCGATTAATTTTGGAATTTTTGAATCAGCACGATAGAGCAACGGTTAATGAATTAGCAGAGATGTTTCATGTTTCTACTAAGACTATCCGCAATGACTTTAATTTCTTTTCTAAAAATAACGTAGTTTCTCGTTGTTATGGTGGCGCTATTTTAATCCGACGCAAAATGCAGGATCAGGTTATTAAACGATATGGCAGCGAAATTAATTCGATATTTAAAACAAATATAGAGCCAAAACCAAATCAAAGCAGAGGAGCTGTTATGACCGGCAATGTGTGTGTAATGGGGTCATTTAACGTTGATATCGTCGCGAAGGTACAGCGATTCCCGCAAAAAGGGGAAACTTTAAAGGCCTTAGATAGTATTTTAGGCCCTGGTGGTAAAGGTGCTAATCAAGCTTTGGCTGCAAGTAAAGCTGGTGCCAAAGTCCATTTTGTGGCGAAAGTTGGCAAAGATCATTTTAGCAATGTGGCGTTCGAGCATTTAGAAAATTCTGGGATCCATTCATTCACATTATATCAATCAGATAGTGATCCAACGGGCAATGCGCTGATTTATGTCTCGCAGAACGATGGCGAAAATATGATTGCTATCTGCCCAGGAGCGAATCAGACCATCACTGATGAAGAAGTTCAGGCCATTAAACCACAATTGGCAGAAGCTGATGTGCTGGTGGTGCAACTAGAAAACAATATCTCAGCAACGTTAACGATACTCAAACTAGCAAAACAGCTTGGTGTGTTTACCATTTTAAATCCAGCGCCGTATTCACGCGAAGTTGAGTTGTGTCTGCCTTATGTCGATTTAATTACTCCCAATGAAACGGAAGCCAGTGAAATCTCTGGTATCACGATTACCGATAAAACCTCTGCCATTGCAGCATCCGAGCAGATTTTGGCTAAAGGTGTTTCTCAGGCTGTGATTACCTTAGGTGCGAACGGTGTTGTCAGTAATGACAACGGCAAAACTCAGTACTGGCCAGCATTTAAGGCCGTCAGTGTGGATACTACAGGTGCTGGTGATTCTTTTAATGGCGCGTTAGCAGCAGCTTTAAGCGCCGGGCAACGGTTGTCGCAAGCAGTTAAATTCGCAGCAGCTTTTGCATCCCTTGCGGTTGAACAAGAAGGGGCTTCGGCCATGCCTGATAAAGAGCAGGCGCTGAGTCGAATGAATTCTCAAAATCCAACTATTTCTGCTGCATTTGCTTAATACATGTTTTTAAAGAGGTTGTTATGAAATCTATTGAAGGTGTGATTCCAGTGATGCTGACGCCATTTGCAAGTGACGGCAGTGTGGATTATGCAGCGCTAAAACGGCTCGTCAATTGGTATATCGACCATCAGGTTGATGGCCTGTTTGCCGTGTGCCAATCCAGTGAGATGCAGTATTTAACGCTACAAGAGCGTGTGAACATTACTCGCTGTGTGGTTGATGAAGTTGCTGGACGTGTTCCGGTGATGACCTCGGGCCATATCAGTGATGATCTTGATGCTCAGGTTAACGAACTACAGTCGATGGCTGAAACTGGTGCGGATGTATTGGTTTTAGTCACCAATCATCTGGATCCCAAACAACAGGGGAGCGCTACGTTTTATGAGTCACTCAATACTATTTTAGCAAGCTTGCCTGAATCTTTGGCCTTGGGGCTTTATGAATGTCCAGCTCCTTATCGGCGCTTACTCAGTGATGATGAGTTGCAGTACTGCGCCAATAGCGGGCGATTTGTGGCTTTAAAAGATGTGAGCTGTGACTTGGCTACGGTGACGCATCGGGTCAAATTGGTTGCCAATACACCGCTGCATATCATTAATGCTAATGCGGCTATTGCCTATCCAGCGATGCAAGCCGGCTCTACCGGATTTTGTGGCGTATTTACCAATTTCCATCCAGAGCTCTATCACTGGTTATATCACCAGCGTGATGAAGACTTATCACTGGCTGATGAATTATCGATTTTTCTTTCATTAAGTGCGGTTGTGGAAAATTTAGGATATCCCAAAAATGCCAAAATTTATCATCAACTGCTAAATAACCATAATTTTGAAAGTGATTATTGCCGTGTGATTAAAGATGATGTGGTTGCTAAATACTGGGCCCTCGATGTGTTATTAAAACAGATTAAAGATGGCACTGAACTTTATCTAAATAAAATTAAGAATATTTAAAGAATTTTAATACTTACTAGGGCGATTAAATATCGCCCCATGCTATCGCTATGTCTCAAGCATGCTTCGGAGTGCACTTTGCGTTTAATTTAAAAAAGGCTTTGTTATGAAAACATCTGCATCTCTACAAGATATTAATACAATAGAAAATAATTATTCAAAAACTAGCAGTAATTTTCGATGGGGGATTGTTACTTTAATTTTAATCGCGGCCGTTATTAACTATTTTGATCGAGCCAATTTAAGTATTGCTAATTCAACTATTGCTAAAGAGTTTGGATTAAGTTCGACTCAAATGGGCTTTTTGTTATCGGCTTTTCTCTGGCCTTATGCAATTGCGAATTTGCCTGCTGGATGGCTCGTTGACCGATTCGGACCGAAGAAAATATTTTCAATTGGTTTAACGCTTTGGTCTGCGGTTACCGTTATTGCTGGTTTCACCTCTGGGTATGGCACGTTGTATGCGCTGCGTGTGTTGCTTGGCGTTGCTGAATCACCATTTTTTACCACGGGTATTAAAGTCACCGATATGTGGTTCTCAGATAAAGAGCGCGGCTTGCCAACTTCAATTATCAACACTGGCTCGCAGATAGCGAATGCCGTTGCCCCACCACTGTTAACTATTTTGCTGCTGACTCTGGGGTGGCGTGGCATGTTTGTGGTGATTGGCGTGATGAGTATTCCGGTTATCTTGGTTTGGCTTAAATTTTTCCGCGCGCCAAATCGAGCCGAGTACGCAGCAATTCATCGCGAAGATAATGCACAGATCCATCAGCAAAGTTCAGATTCAGTCAAAGTCGATTGGGGCTCATTATTTAAACGTCGTTCGACTTGGTTCATGATTATTGGCAATTTTTCGATTATGTTCACCATTTGGGTATATCTGACTTGGTTGCCGAGTTATCTAGAAAACAGCATGGGAATGAGCATTAAAGAAACCGGCTGGGTGGCATCACTTCCCTTTATCGCAGGGATTTTAGGTGTACTTTGTGGTGGTAGTTTATCTGATTTTCTGGTGCGCAAAGGCGTTAATGCGGTAACTTCTAGAAAAGTGCCAATTGTAGCAGGTGCGGCATTTGCAGCTTGTGCTGTAGCCCCAGTTGCTTTTGTTCATAGTTATGGTTTGAGTATTGCTCTGTTGAGTCTTGGCTATTTCTTCTCACAATTACCTCAAGGCGCTATTTGGACATTAGCATCAGATATTGCCCCAAGTGATCAGGTGTCATCATTAGGCTCAATTCAAAACTTTGGTGGCTTCTTGGGCGCGGCTTGTGCCCCGATTGTGGCCGGTATGGTGCTTGATGCAACAGGCAACTTTACGGATGTCTTCATGCTTGGTGCTGGATTGCTGCTTATTGGCGCGATTAGTTATGCCTTTTTTGTCCGCAAAGATTAATTTCCTTTAAGGCCAGCCTCTGCTGGCCTTCCCCTTATCCAAACTAGTTCGCTCAATGGCAAATGATTGCTTTGGTGCCGATTAATCGATAGTTTTAAAGCACTCTGATTTTAATTGTACGAGCGATTCACCATGGACATGGATGCCTTAAAAGGGTTTCTGGCGTTTGTAGATACGGGCAGTTTTACCCGAGCGGCGAAACAAATTCACCGAACTCAATCAGCATTTAGTGCCCAGATGCATAAATTAGAAAGTGAACTGAATGTGCAGCTATTTGAAAAACAGGGCCGAAATCTCGTTTTAAGTGAAGCTGGATTAGCGCTTCGCAGTTATGCACAGCAGTTGACGGGGCTGCATAATCAGGCGCTCAAACAGGTGCGTCGCTACGAGAATAAACGGCCTCTCAATTTGGGTTGCCCTGATGATTATAATCAGGTGATTTTACCGCAGTTGGTTGCACTTTTGCGTCGCATGCAACCAACCTGTTCGATTCAAGTGTTTTGCCATCCAAGTGCCACATTAAGAACTTGGCTTGATGATGGAAAGCTTGATGCGGCGATTGTCACTCGAGCCAGTGATTCTGATGAAGGTTATTATCTCGCTCGCGACCAAGGCGTGTGGGTAAGTGCACCAGAGTTTCAGTGCAATGATAATGAACCGCTGCCTTTGGCGTTATTTCAAAACGATTGTAAATATCATGCATCGGCTATCGATAGCCTGACAAAACAAGGGCGAGCTTATCAGTTGGTCACTTGTTGCGATAGCGCTTCTGCGCAGTGTGCAATTGTTCGCCAAGGCTTGGCCATTAGTGCTATGGGCCAGCTTAGTGTGAGTACCGATTTAAAAATATTAACGGATATGCCAGTGCTGCCATCTGTTGAGATTGCCCTGGTTTTGGGGGCCGCTTCTCATCCACTGTTCGATGAGAAGCTGTTAAGCGAGCTTATCCATTGTGTAAAAATATAAGGTGGCCTCTGGACTGCTTGAAAAGCTTTGAGAGTAGCGCATGAAAACGTTATTGCATTATTGAGCAGTTTTTCAATTGTGATTAAATTTCAATGAAAGCTGAAATAAATAAACCCTCTGAGTCAAAAATGAATCAGAGGGTTTAATGGCTGGCGTTATTCATACTTGGGATTAAGTGGTGCGGTTATGCGCGTTTTTCTCGTTTCACAAAGTTACCCCAACCCGGTTGGCCAACAAAATCACCGTGGTCGTAAACTAAGCGGCCCCGTGAATAGGTTTGTACCGGATACCCTTTGACCTGAATGCCTTCCCAGATGGTATGGTCGTAGTCTGAGTGCATGTTATCAACAGAGATGGTGAAATCGATACTCGGGTCATAAATCACGATATCTGCATCTTTTCCTACTGCGATACTGCCTTTATCGGCACAGCCAAAAATTTTCGCTGGATTGCTCGCGCATAACGCAACGACTTGATTATAAGAAAGCTTACCTTGGTTGGCAGCCGATAACATATAAGGGTAGAGGTTTTCGATACCGGCGCAGCCATTGGGAATTTTCGTGAAGTCATTGATGCCCCAATCTTTTTCATGTGATTGGAACGGACAGTGGTCGGTTGCCACAACATCAATGCCGCCATTTTTGATGGCCTTCCACAATGCATCCTGACTTTCCTGGCCTTTTATCGGTGGTGAACAAACGAAGTTTCGACCATCGTCGCGTTTATACACGTCACTGGTAAATTCTAAATATTGTGGGCATGTTTCAATATAGATATTGCTGTTTTCTTTTTTCGCTTCAATCGCCGCTTCAAGGCCTTCTTTATCAGCCATATGCACCAAATATAGCGGCGCTTCTAAATGTTTTGCCCAATGCACGGCCCGTTTATCCGCTTCGGCTTCGACATATTCTGGGCGGCTTAAGTAATGGTACCAAGCTGAGGTTTTTCCTTCGGCTAAAAACTTCTCAACGTTGTAATCAATCAGATCGGGGTTTTCCGCATGTAGATTGAGCATCGCGCCTACTTCTTTGGCCTTGAGAAGTAGCCTTGCAAAGACGCCATCATCCACCATCATGCCTTCTTTTTTATAGACAAAAAAGCATTTAAAACTGGTGATCCCAGATGCTACTGCTGATTCCATCTCATCTAAAATCGCACCATCATTTAAGTCAGTAATAATGCAGTGATAGGCATAATCAATACAGGCTTCTTTTTCACAGATGGCCTTTTTCGAATCAATCACCTGTTTGATAGTCATGCCTTTGCGCTGCATGGGATAATCAAAAACTGTCGTTACCCCGCCGCAGGCCGCCGCTCGAGTCCCTGCAAAATAGCCATCAGCAGAGGTTGTGCCGCCAAACGGCATCGCCAAATGGGTATGCACATCAAGCGCGCCTGGCAGGACTAATTTACCAGCTGCATCAACGACTTTGGCACCATCAAGCGGCAAATCAGCACCTATTGCGACAATCTTGCCATCACGAACGGCGACATCGGCTTTGACGGTATCAGTGGCGGTGACCACAGTCCCGTTTTTAATGATTAAATCCATGAGATCTCCTTATTCGGCATCGGCTTTTAATACGGCGTTTAACAGAACTGTTGCACCACAAGTGCACTGCTCTGGTGAGGAGTATTCCTGTTCACAATGAGATAAACCGTCTTTTGATTGCACAAAAATCATCGTGGTCGGCATCATATAAGCGGCAAACTGAGCATCGTGTCCGGCGCCTGAGTGCAACACCTGATGCGATACCCCGGTTTCTTCTGCCGCGGCTTTGACAAAACTGACTAAGGTGTCATTCCAGTAGACTGTATCGCGGTTCCACATTTTATCGACTTTGCAGCTGCATCCAGCCCACTGTTTTTCACTACAGGATTGAACGACAGCCAACACTTTGGCGCGAACTTCGGCACTCTCATGGCGGACATCAATACTAAAATCAACTTCATCGGGCACGCAGGTATGGACGTTCGGATGACATTCAATTTCACCAGTTGTATAGACCAAATCGCTGTAACCCAACTTGTCGATTTCATCATGCAGATAACACAATGCCTGTGATGCTGCGTAGAGCGCATCGCGCCGTTTCGGCATAGGGAAGGTTCCGGCATGCACTGTTTGTCCATAAAACCGTAAGCGGTAATTAAACATTCCCAGAACACAGTCAACCACGCCGATGTCATTGCCTGCATCTTCTAAAATCGGGCCTTGCTCGATGTGAATTTCAAACATGCATTTGTAGTTATCAGGGCTGAGTCGGTTGGCAACATCGCCTTTAAACTCAGATGCGTCGAGTGCTTGGCCAAACGTGGTCTGTTTATCCAACACACTTTTTGATTGCATCATGTCTTCGTATTTAAATTTACCTCTGACATCTTCTGGTAAATAGTCGTAACACACCACTCCTGAGATCATCATCGCTGGTGGATAAAGAGAGCCTTCTTCATTGGTCCAAATCATCGCGGTCAGTGGATGCTTGTGGGCAATATTGTTCTGGGCGACGGTTTCTAAAACTTCCATCGCGGACATAACGCCTAAAATGCCATCGTAATTTCCGCCATTTTTAACCGAATCAGAGTGAGATCCCATGACGATCCGTTTGGCACTAGCATCACTGCCGGGCAGCGTCGCGTAAATATTGGCAACATCATCGATTTCGATGGTTGCACCAATCGCTTGCATTCTTTTGATAAACTCGTTTCTGGCCAAAACATCTTCGCCAGAGAGCGTATAGCGAGTAATTCCGCCATGTCCGGCATCACCAAATTGACTAAACGTATTTATCTTATTGGTCATTCTCTCTAAGCTACATTCGTACATTTTGCACCTCCAATCCGTCTATAAAGTTCCATCAGCCGCCGTAAACCCACTCTGACTTGCCGTCACCACAGTGCGTTTTATTGGACTGTTCCGTTTGAAGTATCGATTGCCTGATAATTGGTAGTCGGTACTGACTAAAGCTTTTCCTTTCACTGATTGTGTTTTCATAACCCAATCCTTATTCAACAACCGGTGTGGCAGGTTCAGTGCTGGCCAGCGGGTTGTTGGGATGTTGCGTCCAGTTGGCATAATCGGCGCGAACGACTTCACCGGTGCGCTGATCCACTTCCCCTGGCGCAAGAGCGCGCATCGTGATGCAGTTTTCAATCGGACAGATAGAGACGCACAAATTACAGCCCACACAATCTTGTTCTTTGACCTGATAATGCCGCTTCCCATCAAGGGTATGCGTGATGGCTTGATGTGAGGTGTCTTCACAGGCAATGTGGCATTTACCGCATTTGATACAAAGGTTCTGATCAATCACCGCTTTATTCACATGATTTAAATTCAAATAGCGCCAGTCGGTGACAGAGGGCAGTGCTTTGCCTCGAAAATCTTCGATGGTGTTATAACCCGCTTCATCCATAAAGTTAGACAGGCCGCTTATCATATCTTCCACAATGCGAAAGCCATGCACCATCACTGCGGTACAAACCTGCACATTGGAGCAGCCAAGGGCGATAAATTCGGCGGCATCTTTCCACGTTGAAATACCACCAATCCCTGAAATTAAAAGATCACTTGTTTCGGGCGCGCGGCCAATTTCACTGACCATATTTAAGGCAATAGGTTTGACAGCTGGGCCGCAATAGCCACCGTGTGAACCTTTATTTTCGGTATGTGGAGTCATCAACATCTGGTCGAGATCGACTCCCATCACAGAGTTAATGGTGTTTATCAGTGACACCGCGTCAGCACCGCCTCGTTTGGCTGCTTGGGCTGGGTAGCGAATATCGGTGATGTTAGGGGTTAATTTGACGATAACGGGAATTGAGCAATACATCTTGCACCAGCGGGTGACCATCTCGATATATTCTGGAACTTGCCCAACAGCGGCGCCCATGCCACGCTCACTCATGCCATGAGGGCATCCAAAATTAAGCTCAATGCCATCTGCGCCAGTTTGTTCAACCAATGGCAAAATGAATTTCCAAGACTCTTCATCGCACGGCACCATAATGGAAACTACAAGCGCGCGATCCGGCCAGTTGCGTTTAACGCGGGCAATCTCTTCTAAGTTTATATCGAGGGTGCGGTCAGTAATCAGCTCAATGTTGTTAAGCCCAATTATCTTTCTGTTCGATGAGCGAAACGTGCTATAACGAGGCCCTTTGACGTTGACGACATGTGGGTCGAGCCCGAGTGTTTTCCAAACAACTCCGCCCCAGCCAGCTTCATAAGCTCGTACTACGTTATATTCTTTATCGGTTGGCGGAGCCGAAGCCAGCCAAAACGGATTAGGGCTATGGATGCCCAAAAAGTTCGATGTTAAATCAGCCATTGGACACCTCTTTTTCTAAAATTGGGCTCATCTGAGCATTCAAGCGCATCGCTCTATCCATCGATTGTGCAGCAAGTTTGCCAAGGCGTACGGCATCAACAGTTAGATCTTGGCCACCATTAACACAGTCACCACCGGCCCAAACCCCAGCGATTGATGTGCGGCATTCATCGTCAATGGCGATTCGGCCATTTTTAAGTGTTGGTTGCAGCGTTTCTGACCATGGTTGATAACGTTGGCCAATCGCTTTAAGCAACATGTCTGTTGCAATCGTAAAATGTTCATCAGTCTCTACCAGACGACCATGCTGAGTGGCTGTTTTAACAAAGCTCACCGCGGTTAAGCCATCCTCGTTATGAATCGCTTCGGGTTTAGCCCAACATTGGATGGTGACGCCATTTTCGCGAGCCCAATTAATTTCGTGTGCTGAGGCTTTAAAATCCGCTTCGCCGCGCCGATAGGCCATCGTAACCTCAGTTGCACCAAGCTTTTTAGCTTGTACAGCAGCATCAACAGCGGTCATCCCGCCACCAATGACGAGCACTTTATTACCCACGTGCACTGTGCTTAGGTCATCTGCTTGGCGAAGCTGCGAGATAAACTCAACTGCTTCTCGGATCTCAGGTAGAGCCGGCTCTTCAATACCGAGCGAATTGACCGATCCGAGCCCGAGTCCTAAGAAAACGGCATCGTATTGAGCCGTTAAATCGCCAAGTTGAAAGTCTTGGCCTAACTTACTATTGGTACGTACTTCAATGCCGCCAATTGACAACAGCCTGTTGATCTCTTGCTGGGCAAATTCACTCGAAGTTTTATAGCGCGCTAACCCATATTCATTGAGACCGCCCAATTTAGAATTAGCATCAAAGAGCACCACATCATGGCCTTGGCGCGCTAAACGATGCGCCACCGTTAACCCTGCAGGACCCGCGCCAACTACAGCCGCTTTACAGCCACTATTTGGCGCGCGTTTAAATAATGGCTTGCCTGGATTGGCAAAGTACTGATCGGTTGCAAAGCGCTGCAGGCGACCGATTTCCACGGGTTTAGCTTCTTGCGCTTGGCGCACGCAAGCTTGTTCGCAGAGCACTTCAGTTGGGCAAACTCGGGCACACATGCCGCCCAGTTCATTTGCGCTAAGAATCGTTTCAGCTGCGCCGCGAATGTTGTGCTCTGCTATTCGATGAATAAATTGCGGAACATTAATCTCAGCAGGACATGCTTTCATGCATGGCGCGTCATAGCAGTAGTAACAGCGATCAGTTTCGGCCATCGCCGCAACGGCAGAAAGTGGTGCAGGAAAATCGCAAAATGCGGATTTGCAACCTCCTGACGTTGGATATTGCTCCGTCACCTTCGGCGAAGGAGGATTTCGATGAGTCATACATTGCCCCTTGGTCATTATTTGGCACAAAATCCTGACCAATTGGTTAGGATTGTTTATTAAGAAAGCGATTTATGTGCCAACTTGACCAGTTGGTCAGAAATGTTTAAAAAACCAGCTATTATGGGGAAATTAGTGATAAATCAGAGATCAAGAAATTGTGGAAAGTCACAAGAATGCACAAATACTGTGCTTTTTTGCTTAGATAATGTGCAATAACCACACTTTGGCTATGGAAAAGATAAAGGCTTAGTCATCTAAGCCACAGCTGCGAAAAACCATTGTCAGTACGTGTTCAATTGCGCGTTCTTGCTGATCGTGTTGGTGGATAGATTGACCAAGGACGGCATTAATCTGCACGTCGAAATCTGCATAGGTTTGGGTCATTGCCCACATCGAGAAAAAGAGTTGAACGCTATCGATAGGTTTTATCTTCCCTTCGCTAATCCATTGTTCAATCACCGCTGATTTTTGAGCGACTAGCTGTTTTAAGGTGGTGTGTAATAGGCCATTGACAACTTTTGCACCTTGGAGCAGCTCATTGGCAAACAATTTTGATGCTTGGGGGCGATCAAATACCAAGTGCATTTTTTGCCGGACATAGGCTTCTAACGCGATTTTTGGGTCAGCATCGGGATGGATCTCCGACATGGGATCTAACCACTGCGTCAAAATACGGTTGAGTAGATGCAGATATAGGTTCTTTTTACTGGAAAAGTAATAGTGTAGGTTGGCTTTCGGTAGGCCTGCTTCTTCGGCTATTTGCGCCATCGTCGTGCCTTTAAATCCATATTGGGAAAAGGCGCGTTCGGCTGCAGCTAAAATTAGATTTTCATTACTTTTGCGGATCCGTCCTTTATTCATTGCGCTGTTTTCCCCTTCAGCTTGCAAATGCAATAGATTAGCCACGTCATCTGGCTTGAAAATACCACTCATGATTTGATTTAGCCTATTTGAATAAAACAATGATTAGAGGTTGGCCCACAGTATAGTGATCGTTGTGATATTTGACAAAGTGCCTGTTTTCATGCTGGTTTAAGCAGAAAATTACGGCCCACTTTATTCATTGAGTGAGCCGTTTTTTAACACAACGAGTTTAAAGCTAACTGACTATTTCTTCATCGCTTGTTCCCAGACAACATGTGTCATAGCACTGTCGCCAGGGTCTTTTTTGATGACGGCTTGTTGGCCGCTGTTGAGTAGCATTTTTATGGTGCGGTGATACGCATCAGGTTCAAGGTAACCCATCTTATCGGTATTGGCATAAGTGATAAGTTTGGCAACGTTTTGCATCTGTCGGGTTTGCACTTTGAGTGTTGCCGCACCTGACATATCTTGTGCAACAACAATTTTGGCTGCTTCTTTAGGATGTTTCACCGCATAGTTCCAACCTTCGAATGTTCCGGCTAAAAATTTCGCCATTTTGGCGACAAACGCAGGGTCTTTAAGGTTAGGCGATAACACATATAAACCATCTTCTAAGGTTGAAACACCTTCATCTTCATATGGGAATGAGATCAGTTGATCTTTTTTCATCCCGGCATCGATGAGCTGCCAGTACTCGTTGTAGTTCATCGCAGAGATACAATCAGCCTGACCATTGAGGAGCGGATCAACGTTGAAGCCTTGTTTTAGAACATGAATATCTTTGCCCGGTGTTAAATGAAGTTTAGCCATCCAGTTAAAAAATGGATATTCATTCCCGCCGTACCAAACCCCTAATGTTTTACCTTTCAGATCGCTCGGGGTTTTAATTCCAGAAGACTTTTTACAAGTGAGCATCATGCCTGAACGGTTATAGATCTGAGCTACGTTTACCAGCGGTACGCCAGATTCGCGAGCGGCGAGGGCATCTGGCATCCAGTCCACAATCACATCCGCTGAATGGCCTGCGATAACCTGAACAGGGGATATATCTGTGCCACCGGGTTTAATGGTGACATCAACGCCATGGTCTTTATAAAACCCTTTTTCTTTGGCAACGTAGTAGCCAGCAAATTGCGCTTGAGGCACCCATTTTAGCTGCAGAGTGACCTTATCCATGGCATAAGCAGTGGTGGTGATTGATGCCACAACCATCGCAGCACACGCACTACGCAGCAGGCCCTTCAACTTCGTTTTTTTCATCATCCATTCTTCCCTTATGTAGTAACACTTTCAAAAGATGCGTCCAAGCAACTAAGACGCTCTTACGTTTGGTTTAGTTTTACCGTGTTCTCACAGCCATCGAGCTTGGCTATGAGTGAATTACGCTTTGCGAATCGCGGGATGCCAAAAAGTCACCCGCCGCTCTAAATACACCAGCAGTGCATAAAGTAGTGAGCCTGCCACAGAGGCAACCACAATTGCCGACCAGACTATCGGCATATGCATGCGTGCGGCTTCAACCGAAATTCGAAATCCTAAGCCCATGGTTGGTGAGCCAAAATATTCCGCAACAATCGCCGTGATAAGCGCTAAAGCTGAGTTCACTTTAAGGGCGTTGAAGATAAATGGCATGGCCGCTGGCAGCCGCAGCATTTTGAGAGTGAGCCAATAGCTGGCGGCGTAGGAGTGCATTAATTCTTGCTCAAGCTTATTGGTCGATTGTAGGCCCGCTAAAGCTGACACCAGCGCTGGGAAATAAGTGACTAAGACAATCACGGCCGCTTTTGATGGCCAATCAAATCCAAACCACATCACTGCAATGGGGGCAACACCAACCAGTGGGACGGTACTGGTGAGATTTGCCAGTGGCAAAAAGCCGCGTCGTAAAAAGCTGGAGCGTTCAATAATGATGGCACTTAAAATCCCCAGTCCATTGCCTAAAAGGTAGCCAATGATGACTGATTTGATGACGGTTTGGACAAAATCACCCCATAGCATCAAGGTATTGCTAATGAGCGCATGACCAATCGCTACCGGTGTTGGCAGTAAAACTTGCGGCACTTGTAATACAGTTACAATCAGTTGCCACAGATACAAACACCAAAACCCAAATAGCGCCGCAATAATTAATTGCGCAACAGCCACATCCGTTTGTTCAACGAAATACTTAAGGCAAAGGTTGGCCGATAATATTAAAGAAATCGTGATCAACCAAAATGGAACAATATTGGACGCTTCATGCTCAGCGCTTTTTAATAAAAAGTAACTGGCGAGCAAAGTCAGCGCTTGAATGATAAGAACATGCTTAAAGCGAACGGCTGTAAAACAGCTCCAACCCGCGACTACAATTAAGCAAAGGCTGGCAATGCATGGCATGTAATCAATGGTTAAATTTGCTGCAGTAAAGTCAATATGAATGAATTGAGTCAGTCCTAACAGCGCAAAGACTAGAGTGAAAACAATCAGTAGAGCACCTGATTTATAATGCTTCATGCTATTCTCCTATTTCGCATCACCCAATATTCAATGACACTGACAACGCCCGTTAAAAACAGCCCTAATAACGAAGCCACCACCAGCGCTGACCAGATCATCAACGTGTTTCCGTAATAGGAACCAACGAGTAATCTTGCACCTAAACCGGCCTGAGCTCCGGTTGGTAATTCTGCAACCATCGTTCCTACAAGCCCTGCGGCAATTGCAACTCGACAGGCGGGAAATAAAAACGGCAAAGCTGAAGGAAAGCGCAGCATTTTCAACGTATCAAGGTTGGTTACGCCATAGGTATAAAAAAGCTCCATCTGCATTTTGGCTGGCGAGCGAAGCCCCTGAACCATGGCAATCGTAATGGGGAAAAAGCACAAGTACATGGCGATCACCGCTTTGGGAAATAACCCGGTGATATTCAGGCTCCCCAAGATGACCAATACAATCGGTGCAATCGCTAACACCGGAATGGTCTGCGAGGCGACAATCCACGGTAACAAGGCTCTATCGAGCATCTTGGAGTGAACAATGATGATTGCCAGAACAATCCCTAACACCGTGCCCATGGCAAATCCGGTTAATGCTGCACTGGCCGTTACCCAAGCGTGATAGAGCAAGTTTCGCGGGGAAGTAACCGGCCATTGAGTGATACTGTTATACACATCAATGATGATTTGATGCGGAGTTGGTAATACTGGTCGAGACATATTCCAAGTAGCGGCAAGCAGCTGCTGCCAGCTCCAGTCGCTTGGCAAAACTCGCGCTATCACCCCTGATGCGTTCATCGCAATAGCTAGTGCATACCAAAGCACAATAAATACAGCGAGTACGACGCCTATCGGAATACTGTGGCGACGCGCAAGGCTTAAACTAATGTTCATGATGCCCCTCCGATAGCGCATCACGCACTCGTTGGGTCAGTTGAATAAATTCTTCGCTATCGCGGATGGCGGCGGTTCGCTCACGTGGCAGTGGCGAGTCAATAATATCGACAATACGTCCTGGCCGCGGCGACATCACCACAATTTTGGTGGACAGATAAACCGCTTCGGAGATGGAGTGGGTCACAAACACTACGGTGCGCTGTTGTTCGCGCCACAGCTGTTGTAACTGTTGGTTAAGATTATTGCGGGTGATTTCATCTAAAGCGCCAAATGGTTCATCCATCATTAAGATTTTTGGCTCAAAGCCTAGTGCTCGAGCGATGGACACACGTTGCTGCATCCCTCCTGAAAGCTGCCATGGATATTTATCTTCAAAACCACTTAAGCCCACTTTAGCCAGTTGTTCGCGGGCAATGCGCTGCGCTTCTTGTTCTGGACGGCGCTGAATAATCAGCGGTAACATGACATTTGCCAGCACGGTGCGCCACATCAGCAACGTGGCCGCCTGAAACACATAGCCATAGGCTCGCTCTTGGCGCGCTTCACTGGGTGTCATATCATTGACCAAGACATTGCCAGAGGTGATCGGTTCTAAGTCTGCAATGACTCGCAATAAAGTGGTTTTACCACACCCAGAGGGACCAATTAGCGAGACAAATTCACCCTTGCGAATTAATAAGTCGACATCGGCCAGCGCATGCACGGGTTGGTCGGCGGACGGATAGATCACATTGAGTTTTTCGGTGCTTACCACGGGGCGAGATGGTTGTTGTGGTTGGGCCTCTGGCTCGGGTTCAGCGACAGACTCAGAGGTAAGAACCTGAAATCGTTGATTCATGCAGCGCTCCTTCAATTCGCATTTAAAATTCCTGACCATTTGGTTAGTTTTTTACAAGCACAATATATGCCACATAAATAAAATGGTTATTTTGTGGTGATAAAGTCGCTGATTAAAATAAATACGATGGCGTTATTTAAATTATTTTGCAGTCATTGGTCGGGAAAATTTCACTGATGGTGCACCATCTTGAACAATCTGCGCTATTGCAGCGCATTTTTTGAGCAGTTATTTTTTAGTCACTATTTTGCTTGGATCGATAAAATTGCGATAACTGAGCATGGGGGAGCTTTATCTCTTAAGCCCCTCACAGAGCGCATCAAACACAGCACGACACGCTTTGTTATATCTTAAGTCCTCATGCATCACTATCCACAGTTCAAGATTGACACAAAAAGAGTCAGCCAAAATAGGGATAAGTTGGTAGCGCTGGGCGAGTTGAGTTTGGCAAGCACCGATGCCCATTCCTGCTTTAATCATTGCTAATTGCGCTACGTTAGAGTCAGCTGCTAGGGAAAAATTTGTACGTTCAAATACGTTTGAGTTGAGTTTCTTAGTTGTTTCTCGAATAAATGGTGTGATGTGGTCGTAACCTATCAGTGCATGTTCTGATAGCTGTTCTAATGCAACCGGCAGCTTGTGGCTTTGAGCATAATCTTGACTGGCATAAAGGCCTATCGAAACATTCCCAACTTTTCGCGCAATGAGCTGTTGCTGGGTGGGACGAAACATACGAACGGCAATATCTGCTTGGCGATGGAGTAAATCAAGCGGTTGGTCAGAGAGGGTTAACTCCAGTTTTAGCATGGCATGTTTAGCGCGCAATTTACTAAAAATCGGCGGAAGTAGTTCAATGCCGATAATATCGCTGGCGGTAATTCGCACAACACCTTGGATATGGCTGCTCTGACAACTGGCAACGCGATTTAATGCCGCTACGGTCGTGCCGATTTGCTGGGCATATGGCAGAAGTGATTGCGCCTCTTTGCTGGCAACTAATCCACCTTGGGCTCGCGTAAAAAGCACAATCCCCAAATGTTGTTCCAACGCTGCTATATGTCGGCCAATGGTAGGCTGAGTGCTACCTAGTTCGCGCGCAGCAGCTGACAGTGAGCCAAATTGCATCACCGCTAAAAACGAGCGATATAATTCCCAGCTAATTTTAGTATCCATGCATAAATGTATAGCTGACTGGTTATTTTAGTCAATTCTATTTATCTCAATCACATCTTAATCTATATGCAACTATCAATTTAGAGGCAAAACAGATGAATGATAATCGGGTACTAATTTTGGGGGCCACTGGCGGTATTGGTTCTGAATTGGCAAAGCAGCTGGTGAACGATGGCTGGGATGTCAGCGCTCTGTCTCGTCACCCAAAACTGTCAGCGCGAGCGGCAATTACCTACAAACATGGCGATGCGATGGATGCTCAAGCAGTGGTTGATGCAGCCCAAAACGTTAATGTGATTTTTCATGGCGTTAACCCTGTGGGATACAAAAACTGGGCAGGATTAGCCTTACCCATGCTTAAAAATACACTTTTGGCGGCTAAAGCAAATCAGGCAACAGTGGTGTTACCAGGCACTCTGTATAACTATGGGCCGGATAGTTTCCCTTTAATTAAAGAAGATTCCCCACAGCATCCAAAGACTCGAAAGGGGGCTATTCGAGTACAAATGGAGCAATTATTGGCTGAGTATGCTGCCAGCGGCGGCCAGGTTATTATCATCAGAGCGGGGGATTTCTTTGGACCCAGTGCCAAAAACACTTGGTTTACCCAATTAGTAAAACCTGGCCGGACCATCACCAAAATAGTACAGCTCGGCCATGTTGGTCATCAATGGGCTTATCTGCCGGATTTAGCAAAAACCATGGCGCTAGTGTTAGCTAAACGAGCACAGCTGCCCGCTTTTTCTAATTTTCATTTTGCCGGATATTGGGATGATGATGGCAAGCAGCTGATAAATGCAATCGCTGATATTGCCTTTCAAGATAGAGGCAAGCGACCCAAATTAGGCCATTTTCCCTGGTGGCTTGTCCCTTCGTTGGGGTTATTTAATGAAACCATTTATGAAGTTGCTGAAATGCGCTATCTGTGGCAGGAATCCGTTCGAATGGATAATCACCAGTTATTAGAGTTGCTTGGAACGGAGCCACATACGCCGCTTAGACAGGCTATTGAGCAAACATTAAGTGGCTTAGGTTGCCTTAGCCAAATCAACCAATCGAAGGCTTAAGAATAATTTAGAGTCAGTGGGGCTTTATGTTCATTAAATGATTTTGTGTTCTGAAGCTCACTCATCACGATGAGTCTGGTCAATGCAGCGCTATTTTATTGATTAATAACGTAAATCTATAACTAAGACGCTGTCGATTGCAGGTCAATATAGACTAAAGCCAGAGCTGGCAAATAAGTCTGGCTTTAGTCTTTATTATGGAAGGTTTATAACGTGTTTGGATTTGGAATTAATCCTCGTTTAACCATCTGCTCTAAATGATTAATGATGTCGTCATCCGAGCGCAGCGTCATCTCATTAAATCCGGCTTGGCGGGCCTTAGTCACATCGAATATCGCATCCGTTTCAACATGAAAGATAAAATCACCAAAGCTGCCTTGAGCCAGCTGGTTAATGTCTGATTGTGCTAATCCATAATCTGCCGCCAGTTGTTGCCAAGTATCACTGGCAAAGTTGTTGAGCCGTTGTTGCAGATTTATCGGTTGTGGTTGGCCAACCTCCAAGCCAAACCATTGGGCGATGCGTGGCCAGACATGTTTCCAGCGAAACTGATCGCCGTTGGTGATGTTATAGGCGCCGTCTTTGTTATTTTCACAAGCCCAAACTAGTGCTTTGCCTAGCAGGTTGGCGTTAGTCACATTCACTAACACATTATAAGCGGCTTCGCTGCCAGGAAATTGCATTGCTACCCCAAAGTGTTTACACAAGGTGCCATAAATGCCAATGACATTTCCTAGATTCATCGCTGAGGCTAGTGAGTGACCGATGATAATATCAGGCCGTAGCGCGGTCCATTTCACGCCTTTTTGGCTTAATGTCCGTGCATAGTTTTCGTGCTCAAAATATAAGTTCGGTGGAAAATGTTGACTATCATCTTCGCGGGCAGGACTTTTATAAACCCCTAAGTGCGCGCCATAAACTTTCCCACCCTGTAAAAATGTGACCCGTTGAAGCGGGGCATTGGCTTTTAAGACTGTCTCTATGACATTTTTAAACATTGCTCCATTTTCTTGAGCTTCAACGCTTGCATCAGCGGATGGTTTTAACGCGGCATAGAAAATATGTGTAATTGTTTTAAGTGCATTCAGATGCTTTTCAAGTGCGTCTTTATCGAGTAAATCAGCCGATAAGTGCGGTTGGTCATAGGGACTCTGTTGGGTGCGAGAAAGAGTGGTGATTTGCCAGTTAGAATCTTGTAGCGCGGCAATGGCTCCGCGACCTGTTACTCCGGAGCCGCCCACAACGAGCATATGTGGTTGCATCATTTCTCCTTATATTTACGTGAGATTTATCTTCATCAGCGCTAACCACTGATACGATTAGCTCTGATGTTCTTAAGCGTTTTATCAAACGATGCGGCCACCACCATCAACGTTCACCACTGTGCCATCGATAAAGCCATTTTCTAGTACTGCCAGTGCTGCATGCGCTAAATCATTGGCTTGACCAACCCGGCCGACTGGCAGTGTTTCACTAAGAGCGCTAAACATCGCAGTTCTATCTTCATCACTGAGAATATCCCACGTCGCAGTATCGACAACGCCCGGTGAGATAACGTTAAATCGTTTGGGTTTCATCTCAATTGCAAGGTTCGCCACGAGGCTTTCTAACGCCATGTTGACCGCTCCCACAAGTGAAGATCCTTCACCTTGGCGATAAGCGGCTAAACCAGAGAAGAACAATACTGAGCCTGTTTGCTGAAGGTGTTTATCCGCGCTACGAGCTAAATTGATTGGGCCATAAAGTTTGCTCGCAACCATGGCTTGAATTTCTGCATCCGTCAGTTTTAAAAAAGGTTTAAAAGTTAAATCAGCGGCAGTTGAAACAATATGATCATATGGCCCCTGTTCACTTAGGGCTGCATCAAGTTGGGATGCATCTGAAATATCAAGTGAATAGGTTCCAAGCACATTAGGACCTAATTGCTCGGCCACTTTCGCTAGTTTATCTAAGCTTCGACCCGCTAACGCGACTTTTGCTCCGCGCGCGACAGCCATTGCCGCAAGTGCTGCCCCCATTCCTGAACCCGCTCCGACAATAAATAGTTTGCTGCCAATCAAGCTACCTTGTCCGTCGCCACCTCGAGTTATCATCGTTGCCATTGTTTGTCCTCCTTTATTTTAATTGGGTTCAGTCTACAATGATAAAAATTGCGAATAATTAATCTATTTATAAAGGCTTTATTCAAATATGGTGAATAATGGATAGAATTGAGTTGATGCAAATTTATCTCGATATCAATGATATTGGCTCGCTGGCAGGAGTCGCTAGGCAACGAAATATCGCACCTTCTGCTGTTACCCAAGCGTTGCAGCAATTAGAGCACTTGGTTGGAACCAATTTAATCGTGCGCACCACCAGACGAATGTCTTTCACACCTGAAGGCGAGCAGTTCTTAGAACATTGCCGGTTTATCGTTGATGAGTTTGAAAACGCCATTGATCATCTTAACCAGCAAGGTCCACTGCGCGGGACGATTCGTTTAACAACGACCAATGATTTCGGACGGATGCGATTACCGGGATTAATTGATGCATTTTTAGAACAACACCCTCAGGTTAAAGTCGAACTGCATTTGTCTGATGGGTTGGTGGATTTAGTCGCCGAGCGATTTGATTTTGCGATTCGCACAGGTCCTTTGGTTGATTCTCGCTTTAAAGCCCGGTTGCTTGCTAGCCAGCGTCGGCTGGTTTGTGCATCCCCGCGCTATTGGCAAAAATGGGGAAAACCTGTTCATCCGCGCGATCTTAAAGAACATAATTGTTTAGTGCTCGCAAGACCGCATTCACCGCAGTCAGAATGGCATTTTGTTGATGGTAACCGCTCATTTACGGTGAAGGTTTCTGGCAATCGAGTTGCCAATGACGGTGGGGCTCTTCGGCAATGGGCGATTCGAGGCGCTGGAGTGGTATTAAAATCTCAAATTGATGTGCATGATGATTTAAAAGCAGAGCGCTTGCAGAGCGTTCTTAGTGAATATACGGATAAACCCATTAACATTTATGCCGTTTATCCGGCTCTGCATCGGCCGCCACGGCGGGTTAGTGCCTTAATTGATTTTATCACCACACATATAAACATCGAGCTTGCCTAATGCAGGGGCTTAGTAGAACTTTATTTCTGTGTGATTTGTCAATTTAAAATATCGGTTTGCACTCTAGGATCAGCTAATTGAGCTTTATTTACGATAGTAAAGGAGTTTGCTGATGGTTAAATCGAGTGATTCATCATGGATACTTTGTAAACGCTGGAGCAATTTTTTAAGCCTTGGCTTATTGGCTTTCATGCTGGTTTGTCAAAGCTCATTTGCTCGCCAGAGTGCGCCGCAGTCACCAGATATTCTGTTTGGGCCACTGTTTGATGCCGTGCAAAGAGCGCAGCTGTTTGACGACCAGAAAACCTTCGCTGATGCGGTTGCTAAACGAGCGCCCCAATTGATTGTTGCCGACTGGCAAAAACAAAAATCACAGCAGGGTTTTGATTTAAAAAAATTCGTCTTAGCTAATTTCACTCTACCAGCGACTCATTCTGATTATGTGCCGCCAGCGAATCAATCGTTGCGCGAGCACATTGATGGTCTATGGAGCGAGCTGACTCGAAGCGCTAAAAAATCGGGTCAATATGACTCGTTATTACAGATTCCTAAACCTTATGTCGTTCCTGGTGGACGTTTTCGGGAGGTCTATTATTGGGACAGCTATTTTACCATGTTAGGGCTTGGTGAAAGTGGCCGTTGGCAGTTGGTTGAAAATATGCTCGATAACTTTGCATGGGAACTCGATCGATATGGGCTGATTCCAAATGGCAATCGCAGTTATTATTTAAGCCGCTCTCAGCCGCCATTTTTTAGTTTGATGGTGTCACTTTATGCTAAGCATCAAGGCGACCAGGTTTACGTTCATTATCTCACTCAATTGCAAAAAGAATACGATTACTGGATGGCGGGCAGTGCAAGTTTGGCTAAAGGCCAAGCGGTAAATCGAGTGGTTAAACTTAGTGATGGTACAGTACTTAATCGTTATTGGGACGCGCGGGATGTGCCGCGGCCAGAATCGTGGCTTGCTGATATACACACCGCTTCGAATCTATCGATAAAAGACAAACCTGCGCTTTATCGGCAATTACGCTCAGGCGCAGCCTCTGGGTGGGATTACAGCTCGAGATGGTTCGCTGACTATCAGCATTTAAATACGATTGAAATTACCCATATTATTCCAGTGGATCTCAATAGCTTGATGTATCACCTCGAAGCGGTGCTAGCCAAAGGCTATCAGCTTAAAGGAGATGCGAAGTTGGCCGCTCATTATCGTCATCAGGCTGACGTTCGCGCCAAAGCTATCAATACGTACCTGTATAACAAAACGCAAGGTTGGTATAGCGATTATGATTGGCAAAAAGCTCAGGTCCGTGAGCAACTTACTGCCGCGGCATTGTTTCCGTTATTTTTCAATATCGCAAGTGATAAGCAAGCCGATGCCACCGCTAAAGCTGTGATGTTGCAACTGGTTCATCCAGGAGGCCTTGCCACGACCACGATTGAAACTGGCCAACAATGGGATGCGCCAAACGGCTGGGCTCCGCTGCAATGGGTCGGTGTGGTTGGGCTTAATAATTATCAGCATCAAGCGCTAGCCAAACGCATCGCCATGGGCTTTTTGAAAAATGTGCAGGCAACTTATGATAGTGAACATAAGCTGGTGGAAAAATACATAGTGCAAGGCCGCGCCCTCGGTGGTGGCGGCGGCGGGGAATATCCTTTGCAGGATGGTTTTGGTTGGACTAACGGCGTCACCATTATGTTGTTAGATAAATATTGCCCGGCACATAAAACTTGTCAAAGTGTCCACGACTTACCAGCGGTGGCAGCTGGCGACTAAAGATATCTTATTGCTTTAACCAAAATCTGCCAGATGTTGGTTTGTCAGTATGGCCGATGCGCTTTGCTTTAGGTTATATTAACTAACTTATTGATTAGAGCGTTAACTGGCAGATTTTATAGGGATTTTAGCAATATGGACTTAAGTATATATCAAGTCGATGCGTTTACCTGTGAGCTATTTAAAGGCAATCCGGCGGGCGTTTGTATCACCCCGTCGGCATTAGATGAGCCGTTGATGCTGAACATCGCCCGCGAAATGGCCGTTTCTGAAACGGCTTTTTTAGCGCTCGATACGATGCGTCTGCGCTGGTTTACACCGAAAACTGAAGTAAAATTATGCGGTCATGCCACCCTTTCGACTGCGCATATTCTCAAACAGCAGGGCTGGTTAAATGATGGGAGCGAGGTTGTGTTTCACACCTTATCTGGCGATCTTATTGCTCGGGCTAAAAATGATGCGATTGAATTGATCTTTCCAGCTCCTAAGCTTATTAAAACCCAAGTCTGTAATGAGCTACTGACAGCTCTTGGCATTAGTGCTTCACAACTAATCGATTATCTACAATTTAATGATAAAGAGCTGATAGTCGTCGATGATGAAGCCATCGTTAGCGCTTTGTCGCCTGATTTTAGTCGCTTAAATCAAATCCCTGGGCGAGGCGTTGTCGTCACCGCTAAAGCTAAGACTCAAAACGCTGATTTTATCTCTCGTTATTTTGCGCCATGGGTCGGTATTGATGAAGACCCAGTGACGGGGTCGGCGCACTGCGCGCTGGCAGTTTATTGGTTTGAACAATTGGCCAAAGACGATTTATTCGGTTATCAGGCTTCAGCTCGCGGCGGTTATGTTCGCGTGAGTCGCCAAAGCGAACAAGCAATCACGCTTTGTGGTCAAGCGGTCAGCGTTCTTAAAGGTAGCTTGTGTTTGCCCGCTCTCTAAATAGTGAGCTATTGGGATGAGATTCGTCATTATTGCTGCCCATCAGCTAAATCTTAAGAGCTGTCTGGAAGATATTCAGATAACAGAGAAAATTCCACTGCCATTTAAATCATCATCTCGATTATTCCTAAATGATCATCGAGTTATGTAATGGCTATTTTGTATTTTTTAACGATGGATTGACTATGAAATTGCGTTTGTGGATAAGCACATTGGTTTTATTGTTAACAAGCACCTGCGCGCTGGGCGCTCAATATAGTGGCACATTAGGTAAATCAGCGATTAGCTTTGAACTGGCTAATGATTCTGCGCTGTATTTTTATAATCACTATCGCACGCCGATTGATCTCAGTGCTGGAGCAAGTAGCGATAAAAACACCTTAATCTTCATTGAAAGAAACGCCAAAAATAAACCCATTGGCGAGTTTCATCTGCAAATCAAGGATTCTAAATTAGATGGTTATTGGTTGAATGTGAAAACGCATGCCAAGCTTGCGGTGCATCTGATTCAAAGTACTGACCTGCGCGGGGTCATGCAATCTGCATCGTCTAAAAATCGTTATATTCGCGTGAAGTGCCTTAACAATGGCACAAGAGTGACGATGATTGATAAAGCAACGGATAAGACTGTGCAAAAATTAATGGTTGAAAGTAGCAGTTGCTCTTTGTTTACCGTCTCGATTGGTGATTACAACTTTGACGGTTTTGCGGATTTTTCGACTGCAGGAGAGAGTTTCGCAGGCCCGAACACTTCGCGTAATTACTATATTTATCAGCCTAAAAAGCATAACTTTCAGTTTAATGAGCAGCTCTCAAGCTTGGTAACCTTAAGATTTAACCAGCAAAGTAAAATCATTACCTCAACCAACCAATGCTGCGCAGGAAGCTCGATTAGTGTTGATAGCTACCGTTGGCAAAAAAATGTGTTAAAACAAATTGAGGGTGTGTGTTATAAGCGCAATGATAATGGCGATTTGGTCGCTAAAGAGCGTAAAGCCTGTTATTAGGGGCTGTTGACCTTTTGCAATTAGTTTTGCAGCAATCGGAGAGAAATTTAGGCAGATAAACGTTGTGCCGTGTAGGTCTGCACAAAGAACGTTTAACGCTGTATAAATTCCTCTCAGATACTGCCCTTCGGGTTCATTTAAACGTATCCTGAACTTTGTTGCACCCTGCTTTCTTAACTCATTAAGCGACACAGGATGCGCCGCGTTCAAAATGCGTTTAATTTGAACAAAATTCAACCGCCAAAGATCAACAACCCCTAATAATCCCTAAAACTCAGGAGTCATAGATGTCGATGCCAATCGTTCAAGTCATCTTTCATATCGACGAAATTGCCAAATGGCCAATGGCTTTGGCGAATATCAACAATTTGCTTAAAGTGGTTGATAAACAAAACTCTAAAATCGTTGTGCTCGCAAACGCTAAGGCCGTGTCAGCCTACACCACTGCCGATGGTGAATATTTATCAGCGATGCAGGCTCTTAGCCAGGATGGGGTTATCTTTGAGGCGTGTAAAAACTCATTAACGGGTCTTAAGATTGAACCTCATTTGTTAAGTAATTTTGTGACGGTGGTAAACGTTGGTGTGCTAGAGCTTATCGAAAAACAAACCGCTGGATATGCCTATATCCGCCCTTAATCTTTATTAAGCAATCAGCGCGTTGTGTCAGCGCGCTTTTCTTTCTTTTTATCCTTTCACTTTCCTTTCTTTTTATCCTTTCATTTGTATAACCAATCTTTAATTTTCAATTTTTTTAAGAAAATTTCTCAGCTTAAGAATTTCTTAAGATTACTTTTCTACTCTGCTATGCGTAACTTGTAAAAGTATGGAGTCCCATGATGCACAGACTTCAATGGGTTGATGCTGCTCATCCGCAGAGCAATGCAGTTCGCCAGTATGTTTATCGGCGTTACAAAAGGGCGTTTAACGCTCAGCTTGATGAATTTATGCCGGTGTTTTTAACTTTGTTTGAAACAGAGCAAATTGTTTCTGTTTGCGGTATTCGAGCTGCAAATGGCGATGAGTTGTTTTTAGAGCAATACCTTGATGAGAGCGCTGAAGTTCTGGTTCGCAAAGCACTTGGTGCTCATGTTGAACGCTCGCAACTGATTGAGTTTGGTCAGTTGGCATCATTTTCTATGGGATTTTCCAAAGCACATTTTCACTTAATGGCGCAGATGCTGATTGAAAAGGGCTATCACTACTGCATTTTCACTGCAACTCAACCGTTAATGGCACTGATGAAGCGGATGGGTCTAAGCTTAAATATAGTGCATGCAGCCGATGATTCGCGTGTCATTAATTCTTCTCGTTGGGGAACTTATTATCAATATCAGCCCCAAATTGTCGTGGGGCGTCTTCAGGATGGCATTCAGGTTCTATCTCCCCAATCCACTGTTTCTCCTATAGGAGTCATGTATGAGTAGTCGTATTATTCAATCCATTTGTCACTTCGCACAAGTGCAGCCGGATGCTATCGCATTAGTTGGGGCTGATCCTCAAGGTGAGTTGTGTCAGCTGAGCTATCGTGAGCTATGGGAGAAAATTCAAACTCGCCAACGAGAATTTGAATCTCTGAAACCCTATTGCATTGCCATGCGCGGGGAAAACTGCTTGGGTTGGGTGATTAATGACTTAGCCGCGCTTGCCGGTGATATTCCACTGTTGCCGGTGCCGACTTTTTTCACGCCCGAACAGGCGATTCATAGCATTGAGCAAAGCGGTGCGGATCATCTGTTTGGTGATTGGGACTTTTTAGGTATGCAGCCTGAGCTTGAGTTATCTGAATCGCTGTTATTTCAGACCGCTAAGGTGACGTTCACCTCGGGTTCAACCGGAACGCCTAAAGGTGTTTGTTTAAGCGCTGAACAGCTTGATGAGGTGAGTGCCCAATTAGCACAGGTTGTTGCTCAAGACGTCGCTATTGAGCGTCATCTCGTAATGCTGCCGTTGTCAACGTTGCTTGAAAACATCACCGGGGTTTATGTGCCGCTCATGCTGGGTAAAACCAGTATCGTTCTTGCCGGTGAAGATGTAGGGCTGATTGGTTCTAGCCACTTTGAACCGGCGCGTTTTATTCAGGCTTTGAGCCGCTTTGAGCCAAACTCATTGGTGTTAACACCGGCGTTATTAGAGGCGCTGGTGAATGTAGTTGAATATCATCACGGGCTAAAACAAAGCCTTAAATTTATTGCTGTGGGTGGCGCCTCTGTTCCTCGGTTACTTCTTGAGCGTGCTCGCGCGTTAGAGCTACCCGTTTATGAAGGCTATGGCTTGTCTGAATGCGCTTCGGTTGTTGCGGTTAATACTCCAACAACTTATCGCCTTGGCAGTTGTGGCAAGGTGTTAAATCATCAACGCGTCAAAATCGGTGAACGCTCTGAGATTTTTGTGCGTGGCGATATGGCGCTCGGTTACGTCGGTCAGCCATTTCATAACCAGTGGTTTGCCACAGGGGATATCGGCTCTATTGATGCAGATGGTTTTTTAACGATTCAAGGTCGATTAAAAAACCTGATAGTCACTAGTTATGGCCGCAATATATCGCCCGAATGGATAGAAACACTTGCCAAGGATTATGTCGCGCTTAAGCAATTAGTCGTAATGGGCGATGGTGAAGATTATTTAAGCGCTTTTGTCATTCATCCCGATAAAAAAGCGGTGCTTGAAGCGCTCTCTGCACTCAATCAGCATCTACCTGATTATGCGCAAATTGCGCAGTTAATCTGGTGTGAGCACAAACCCAGCCAGGTTCTATTTACCTTTAATGCCCGGCCAATTCGTTCATCTATTCATCAATTTAGCCAAACTTGCGAGCATATCTTACTACAGCCAAAGAAGTCTCAGAGCACTTCGGGGGAGAATTATGAGCCAATTTTTTAATGAGCTTAAGCGGCAAACTGAATCGGCCCGCGCTCAGATGCTTCAGGCAAAAATTTTTGCAGCATGCCAAAAAGGGCAAATTGACCGGCAAACATATCGCGCCTTTTTAACGCAGGCCTATCACCATGTGAAGCATACGGTTCCTTTACTCATGGCGTGCGGCGGGCGTTTACCTGAGCGCTATGAAGGGCTGCGAGTTGCTCTTGGACACTACATTGAAGAAGAAAGCAGCCATCAAGAGTGGATTTTAAATGACATAAATGCGCTTGGGTTTGATGCCCAATTGGTTCGCGCAGGCCTTGGCGAAGGTGAAGTTGACTGGCCTATTGAGCTGATGGTTTCTTATCTTTATCACCAGATTGACCGAGCCAATCCGCTGGCCTTGTTTGGCATGGTTTGGGTTCTTGAGGGAACGAGTGTTTCAGTCGGTGGGTCGATGGCGAAAATGGTGCAACAAACGCTTGATTTACCCAACCGTGCCATGACTTATCTGCTCTCGCATAGTGAATTAGATACGCAACATATTCAGTTTTTTGAACAGTTAATGAATCAGATTGAATCGCCAGAAGATAAACAGGCTATTATCAACAGCGCCCGCCACGTGTTTCGTTTATATAGCGCGATGCTAGAGCATTTGCCATTGCCTGTAATGCAAGTGGCGTAAGGAGTGTGTGATGAAAATTCGAGGAACGACATGGTTGGTCACCGGAGCCAGCGGTGGTATCGGTTCAGCTATCGCCAAAGCTTTAAGTGACCGAGGTGCTTGTTTAGTGCTGGTGGGGCGTGACGCTCATAAACTCGAGGCTCTTAAAGCGCAGCTGCCACAGAGCGACAGCCATCGTGTATTGGCGGTTGATTTATTAGCTGCTGATGGCATTGATTTGCTCATGCAACACTTAGATGGTCAGCCTATTGATGGACTGGTAAACAATGCCGGGTGTAATCAGTTTGGCTGGTTTGCAAAGCGTACCCATAATTCGCTGAGCGATGAGATCACGTTGAACTTATTGCGTCCTATCGAGCTTTGTCATCGCTTGCTCAGTGAGAAAATTCAACCGTGTTGGATTGTAAATATCGGCTCCACATTTGGTGCGATTGGTTATCCAGGCTATGCCAGTTATTGCGCGGCAAAAGCGGGGCTGCAGCGTTTTTCTGAAGCTTTGGATCGAGAGCTCAGTGCCAAAGGCATTCGGGTGTTGCATCTTGCTCCGCGTGCTACCCAAACTCAGCTTAATCCATCGGTGGTTGAAGAATTAAATCAAAAGCTGGGAAATCACAGCGACAGTCCAGAGTTAGTCGCCGAACAATTTATCGACCTGTTGTTACATGAGCAGCGTTCGCGCTTTATTGGTTGGCCAGAAAAACTGTTTGCTCGGCTCAATCAACTCTTACCCGGGGTGGTTGGCTCGGCGATTCGCCGTCAATATCCGCTGATTGCCGCAGCGCTTGATAAAACGAATGTGGAGCATCCACAATGAAAAAGTCCCTCTTGTTTATGGCTCTGGCGGCGGTATATAGCTTAGCTCAGGCTCAAACCACGTTATCGCTTGCTCAAATTCAGCAGCAATGGGCGCACTGTCAGTATCAACAATCTTCGAAAAAGGCCAGAGAGAGCTGCTTTGAAAAATTAGTCGCCGATAATAATGATGCCCTTAAAGCTCATCCAAAGGATGAACAGTTGCGAGTGTGGTTGGGAATTAATTTAAGCTCTCAAGCCGGTGCAAAAGGTGGCCTTGGCGCGCTGTCATTAGTTAAAGAAGCGAAAGTAAACTTTGAGCAAGTGATAAAAAATGCGCCCAATACTCTCGATGGTTCGGCGTATACCAGCCTTGGCGCTCTATACTATCAAGTACCCGGCTGGCCAATTGGTTTTGGCAGTGATAAAAAGGCTAAAGCCATGCTCAAAAAAGGCTTAGCAATTAATCCCAACGGGTTGGACTCTAACTATTTTTATGCTGATTTTTTATGTGATCAAGGCGATAAAAAAGCCGCTAAGCAATATTTTGAAAAGGCCTTAGCTGCCCCTAAACGGCCAAATCGGCCATTGGCTGATGAAGGCAGAAGAAAAGAGATCTTGGCAAAACTTAAGGAGCTATAAGCGCTCATGCGTGTACTGATGATAGAAGATGACCAGATGCTGGGCCCATCAATGGTGACTTCGTTAAATCGTAATGGATATACAGTCGATTGGCTACAAAAGGGAAATGGAACGCTTAGTGCTCTGAAAACCGACCAATTTGCTTGCGTCATTTTAGATTTGATGTTGCCCGATATTGATGGTCTAGACCTGCTTGGCAAAATCCGTAAAGCTGGATTTGACTTGCCTGTGCTGATTTTAACCGCTCGAGATGAACTCTCTGATCGGGTTCGCGGCCTTGATGGTGGGGCTGATGATTATCTGGTGAAACCCTTTGCACTTGAAGAGCTTTTAGCGCGCTTGCGGGTGTTGATTCGTCGCCGTGGCGGCTACAGCGAGTCTATTTTAGAACATGGCCCGATTCGCTTGTCGTTAGCTGAGCAAAAAGTCACGGTAGCGGGAGAAACGGTCACTTTAACTCGTCATGAGTTTAAGCTATTGTCGAGCTTAATGACTCAGCCAGGACGCGTTCTAAGTAAAGAGCAGTTGCATCAGGCAATGTATGGCTGGGATGAAGGCGGCAGTGATAATTCGCTTGAAGTGCATATTCATAATCTGCGCAAAAAGCTGCCAGCAAGTTTTATCCGAACCATTCGTGGCGTGGGGTATGTCTTTGCCAAAGACTCAGCATAAAAAACTTTATTCGATTAAAAATCGCCTGATTGTTTCGGTGATTTCATTGGCGCTATTTGCCATTTTGATTGCGTTGGTCATTAGTTATTTGGCTGCGCGCCATGAAATTAAAGAAGTTTATGACGCCAGATTAGGCCAGACCGCCAAGCAGCTATTATTAACTATTCCCACCCGCCAAACTCAGCTCGACAAACAACAGAAGCTTTTTAATCAGTGGATGCAGCAGTTAGTGTCGCGCTCACATCGCGATAACGATGTGGAAAGTAAATTAGGCCATCCTTATGAGCTTAAAGAACTCGTTCAATATTATCGTGATGGCAAAATGTTCTGGAATACGCATAGCAGTTTTGGCAGTGTTGCCCATCTGATAGCGCATCCCGGTTATGGCTATTTTAAAGTGAATGGCCAAAAATGGCGCTATTTTCAGTATGTCGCGCCCAAAGTTAATGGCCATCAAGATATGATTGTGGTGGCCGAAAGCGAGGCGGTACGCAGCGATATTATGGGTAAGCTGGCGATGTCTAGCGGCTTTCCTTTGCTGATTATTATTCCGCTGTTGGCGCTAATTATGGTGGTATTAATTAACCGCCAGTTTCGACCATTGGTTGAATTGCGCCGAGCTATTGGCAAGTTAGATGTCCATCAGTTAACGCCAGTTGCTATTAGTGAGTTAACGCTTGAGCTTGAACCTTTGGTGAGTACTTTAAACCGCTTGCTTCGCCAGCTTGATGAAGCCTGGCAGCGAGAACGCCGTTTTACGCGCACCGCAGCCCATGAGCTAAAAACGCCGTTAGCTATATTGCGGATTAACGCTGAAAATGCCATGAGTAGCGAAAATGAAGAGCAGCTGAAAGAGGATCTCAAGCGCATTTTGGCTGGCATTGAGCGCTCCGATAGGCTGATTCATCAGTTGCTTGTGCTAGCGCGTGTGGAAAGCCTTAAGCCATCTGAGCAAAAATTTACCAAGGTCGCGCTGCATTCACTGTTACAAAATGTGATTGCCCAATTAGTGCCTTTGGCGCTACAAAACGATCAGGAAATTGGTCTTGATAGCGAGCAGACGGCCACCATTGAGGGTGATGAGTTACTGCTCGAGGTGTTGTTTTCAAACTTAGTGGACAATGCGATTCGTTATTCTGGTAAGCAAAGCCATATCAGTGTGGATTTAAGCGTTGAAGAGCAGTTTATTCATGTTGATATCAGCGATGATGGTTCGCCAATTAGTGACCAGGCCCGAGAGCATTTATTTGAAAACTTCTATCGAGAAAATCCAGAAAAAGGTGATGGCGCGGGTTTAGGGATGGCTATCTGCCGCGATATTGTCACCATTCACGATGCGAGCCTAACTCTGTTACCCTTTCATGGTTTGAACTGCTTTCGGGTCAGTTTTTTAAAAAGCAAAGTCGGTTAGCTCAGCTAAATTAACTTAAAATGCCCATTCGGCTAACGCTATCATCATTGGAATGGTAATCACCGAAAGGGCATTGGCCACCAATTGCGATGAGCTGCACAAGGCCTGCTTGCCGTATATGTCCCCAATCACTGAATAGATGCTGAACATTGGCATAGCGGTGATAATCACCAGAGCGAGTTTTAAATCATGTGCGCCCGTCAATAGGAGGCTGAGCATGATAATGGCTAGCAATGGATGCAAAATTAATTTGCCAAACGTAATGGCTAAAATATGCTTCATATTAGCTTGGCGAATGCGGATCCCGGCAAGCACGCCACCGATGACAAACAGCGCTACTGCAACCGCGGATGGGGCGAGTATATCTAAAGTGGTGTTAATCGTTTTAGGTATTTTTACATGCAGTAAGTTGCCAATCACGCTAATCACAATCGCAATTAATAATGGGTTTTTAACAATGCGTAGCAACAGCGTTTTTAACTTAGTTTTTAGCGTTTGTTGGCTATCTATCGAGCTGTAATCCATCAGTAGAAAACAAAGTGGCATAACAAAAATATTCTCTACCAATAGCGCCATGGCAAAGGCATTAACTGGCGGGTTATCAATAAGCTGTAAAATGACTGGATAGCCGATAAATGAGCTGTTTGGAACCACCATGCCTGTTACTGAAACAGAGGCATCGAGTCGCGTGAGCTTAAAAACCTTCAGATAAAAAATCACACCCACAATGGTTAATGACAAAGAGCAGAGCAGGTACGCTAACAGGTAACGATAATTCAGCATGGTCTGAATATCGATATGCAGAACGGTTTTGATAATGACAGCAGGAAGCGCCACATTAATAACAAAACGGCCCATATCAGAGAGCGATTTCTGGCCCAATAGCCCCATCCGGGTCGCTATGTAGCCCACTAACATGACTAAGAAAATAGGTAAAATGATCAAGAAGATGGTCAGCATAACGCTCCCTGCGTACAGTGATGACTCTAAGTAAAACAGAGTCATCATCGTACACGGATTTTTATGATGATATCGCCATTGAAATCAATAATTTTTCATAGATTCCAAGATGCTGCACTTCTTTACCTATCTTTGAGCTTAAGCAAAAGTGTCATTTGGCAAAGCGCTAACGCTATTTAATATCAAAGCCCTGTTCATTTAAGAACGCTTTAATATGTGGGCGAGACTCTTTACTCAGCGTGGCACTTATCTGTTCGCTCCAACTGGCTACTTTGGCATTGGCACCAGCGCGCGCGCTGTAATATTCGACAACGTGCCTGTCATATTCAGCTAATAATTCTTTATCGAGCGTTTTATTGTAGGTGTTTTCATGAACGACTAGCGCTTGGGGCAGGCGCGGACGAATGCTGGGTTCCTGCGCAGGATAGCCTAAACACATGCCAAATAATGGCAGGACATTTTTTGGCAGTTCTAGCAGCTGGGCGACCTGTTTGGGATCGTTTCTAATGCCACCAATAAACACGCCGCCAAGGCCCATCGACTCTGCTGCAACAAGTGCGTTTTCAGCCATTAATGCTACATCAATTGAACCTATCAGCAATTGTTCACTAAACCCTAGTTTGGCTTCAGGAGCGATTTGTTGATGACGATGAAAATCCGCGCACCAAACTAAAAATTCTGCCGCTTCACTAATCCAAGTTTGCCCTCCGGCCAGGGCTGCAAATTTTTCCCGAAGCTGTGGGTCAGTGACCCGAACAATTGAGCCTGTTTGCATAAAGCTAGAGGTTGAGGCCATCTGTGCTGACTCAAAGATAGCGTTGAGCTGATCGCTGCTAATGGGTTCGCCGGTAAATTTACGAACAGATGTATGATGGCGCAGGAGATCAATTGTTGGGTTCATAGACTTATCTTCCAAATAATATAAAAGGATTGGTTCCCATCGTAGCACAGGATACTAGATCTATTTCAAGTTGAGTGAGTTTTACTCAAATGTAGGGCTAACAGAGGTGAAAAATTGCCGATAAAATCAGCAAAAATAGCTTTATTTTCTATATCAGTGTCAGTATTATCGTGGTTCATATAAATAAAAATTTCTTATTTCTGCTTTTTTTTAATAAAAAAGTTTAAAATCGCAGGAAATAAAGGTTTATTTTTAACTGTAATAGCATGAAATGAGCAATGATGGATTATCATGAACACGGAAACTCGTAATATTCAGGGCAACACCCAACCTAAACATCGGCATTTGAATTGGAATGATGGCAAAACCTTAAGTCTATCGGCTCTTGGCGGAGCGCTAGAATTTTATGATTTTGTCATTTTTGTCTATTTTGCCAATGTCGTGGGTAGTTTGTTTTTCCCAGCAGAAATGCCTGATTGGCTGCGTCAGGTTCAAACTTACGGTATTTTTGCCGCAGGTTACCTAGCTCGCCCGCTTGGGGGCATTATTATGGCGCACTTTGGCGATATGCTGGGGCGTAAACGGATGTTTATGCTGAGTATTTTCCTGATGGCTGTGCCAACTATGGCCATCGGCTTGATGCCAACTTATCAAAGTGTTGGTATTTTAGCGCCGCTGTTGCTGCTGTTATGCCGAGTGTTGCAAGGTGCGGCAATTGGTGGGGAAGCCCCTGGCGCTTGGGTGTTTGTAACAGAGCACGTTTCTAAACGCCACATTGGCTTGGCTTGTGGGACATTATCGGCAGGCTTGGTCGCTGGTATCTTAATCGGCTCATTGGTTGCAACTGGCATTCACTCATCAATGACAGGCGAACAGATCCACCAGTATGGCTGGCGTTTACCATTTTTGTTGGGCGGCGTGTTTGGCTTTATCACTATGTATCTGCGTCGTTGGTTACATGAAACCCCAATCTTTAAAGAGATGCAGGAACATAAAGAGCTCTCGCAAGAGTTACCTATTAAATCGGTATTAAAAGATCATACCCCATCGGTTTTGGTTTCAATGGCGGTGACTTGGGTGTTAACCGCAGCGATTGTGGTTACAATTTTGATGACGCCTTCACTGTTGCAAAAATTGGTTCATCTTGACCCGCAAACTTCGCTTGAAGCCAATAGTGTTGCCATTATCTGTATTTTAGTCGGTTGCTTGGTCTCAGGTGCATTAGCAGATCGTTTTGGTAATGGTCCAATTATGGCAATCTTTAGTATTGGTCTGGGCGTGAGTTACTGGGCGTTCTATTCAACGATGCTGCAGGACACGACTTATCTGTTCCCAATGTATGCGGTAGTAGGCTTCTTTGTGGGGATTGTTGGTGTGGTTCCGGCCATTGCTGTGAAAAGTTTTCCAGCGCCGATTCGATTCTCAGGCTTGTCGTTCTCATATAATGTCGCTTACGCTATCTTTGGCGGGACAACACCGATGTTTGTCAGTGCGATGATCATGGAAGATGCTCAAGCTCCGATGTATTACGTCGCTGGGGTTTGTGTTGTTGGTGTCTTGGCAAGCCTTGCGGTAATGCGTTTTCGTCCTCGTTTAGACCTTGCTGTATCAGCGGTTTAATATTCGATTCTTTTTGATAAAAGGCGAGCTCGATGCTCGCCTTTTTATTTTAAATCATTAAGTTACGTGCTTTTGTAGACATTTTGCTATTGGTGAATTTCAACTCATTGCTCCCTCTACTATACTTTTAGTGAACGTTGCAGTTGTGAAAAGAAAACGAGTTTGGTTTTCGTTGTAATATCTTTTATGGCGTGATGGGTGGCGAACGATGAGCATCAGACTACCGGAATATTATAAGCAATGGGTAAAAACGTTAGATGTCAGCAAACCGGTACTTTATCGGGGCCAGTTATGGCATATCTATGGGGAAGATGAGCTTGAAGACAATGTTCTTATTGCTCATTCTACCGTTAAAGTTTGCGACCAACTGTATGCCTATATAAAAGAGCTTGTTGAAATATCCCGTTCGCCCATTACCCTTGAGCATAGCAAGCGCTGCGTGACCATTGCGCATTGTCAGGGGCAACTATTGTATTTTGATATCACCAAACACCAACAGCTATTTGGCTATACGTTAAGCTCTGGTGCTATTGAGGCGCTTGGTGATCTACAGAACTTTGTACAAGAGGCCCAAACCCATAGTTGAAGGCCTTGCGTTTTACGGATGTTGGCGACCTTTAAAGCTACCAAACAGTTTATATCGTGAGCCAGGGTAGAGCAGTTTAGAGTAGGTGACGATTGTATGCTCGCTCCAAGTCTGGCGACGAATTAACAAACAGGGTTCAAATTCATCAATCTGCAAATTAGCTCTTTGGCGAGGGGTTGGCATCACCGCTTCAACAATGTGCTCTCCTGCGGTTAATGGCGCAATATTCATCAGATAAGTATACGGTGGCTGCGCTTCGTAATCTTGCTTTAGATAATCAGGTGCCATATCTGGGTTGACGAGCCTTTGTTCAATCTGTACTGGAATATCATTTTCATAGTGAATGATATGCGAGTAGAAAATACTGTCGCCCGTGCTGCGCCCTAACATGGCTGCTTGCTCTGGGTCTGCTCGGCGCTCGCTCAACTCAAGCACCTTACTGGTATGAATATGGCCTCGTAGGGCAATCTCTTCGGCAATGTTGTGAACTTCCAACATGGCCGTATAACCTTGTGTTTTGGCAATGAAGGTTCCAACGCCCTGCATACGGATTAAATAACCTTCACTGGTAAGCTCTCGCAGTGCTCGGTTAATCGTCATGCGACTGACTCCGAGCTCTTTGACTAAATTACTTTCTGATGGGATCTTCTGGTTGGCTTGCCACACGCCTTCGGTTATTTGTTTAATAATCGCTTTTTTAACGCGTTGGTAGATCGGCTGAGGACTATCTTCCATAGCGCTGGATAATTGAGCTGCGAGAATGTGTTCAGCCATGGTGATTAATCCTTTTGTTGGGTCTTTTCCATGAGAAAGTAATGAATTTAGGGATATATACATGATTATATCATGTTAAAACCCGATTCGTTTTGGTTATTAATTATTTGAAGGTTCTTATTAATTTATTTATAGAAATTAATCAACCGTTATCGTTTTAATTGTATAGACAATCATAGATAACTCTCTAGAATGAATGATTATCGTAATGAAATCTAGTCGCTATAGGGATATTAAGATGTTATTGAACCTAAATGATTACCGACAAGCAGCCCAGCGCAAGTTACCTAAGTTTGCATTCGATTATGTCGATGGTGGCGCTGAAGATGAGATTACAATGGCCAACAACCAATCGGTGTTTTCCCGTTGGCAATTTATTCCGCCAGTGCTTAAAGCTTCACCAAAACGCGACTTGGGGGTCAATTGGTTCGGGAAAAATTATCAGATGCCAGTGGCGGTTGCTCCAACTGGTTATAACGGAATGTTGCGTAATCGAGCCGATGAACTGTTGGCTTGTGCTGCTGCCAAGGCTGGAATTCCCTATATTCAAAGTACGGTTTCAACGAGCTCAATTGAACAGATTGGTTGCCATGGCAATGATAATCATTGGTTCCAGCTTTATGTTTTAAAAGATAAACATGTCACAGAAGATTTACTCAAACGCGCCAAAGACAATGGTTGCAAAGCCTTGGTCGTTTCTGTTGATGCGGTTCATTTTGGTAATCGCGAACGCGATAAACGCAACTATGCACGGCCGATGAAGCTATCGCTTAAAAGCTACTTCAATATCGCAACTAAGCCAAATTGGGTGCGCCGCGTGATCCTCCCTCAAGGGATCCCCGGATTTGGCAACTTGAAACCTTACCTGCCTGAGCAGTATCAAAAAGGTGTGGGTGGGGCGACCTATTTTGCTGAGCAGATGGAAACCGAATTAGACTGGGATTCTCTGGCATGGATCCGCTCCATCTGGGATGGCCCACTGCTTTTAAAAGGGCTTATTGCCCCGGATGATTGTCGCAAAGCGATTGAAGTTGGATGTGATGGGGTGATGCTGTCAAATCATGGTGGTCGTCAGCTCGATGGAACCATTAGCCCGATTTTATTGTTAGCTGAAATTCGCCGATTGATTGGTCCTGAGCCATTAATCTTTATCGACAGTGGTTTTCGTCGTGGTACTGATATTGTTAAAGCGTTGGCTCTTGGCGCTAATGGCGTGCTGTTAGGTCGGCCACTATTGTATGCAATGGCAACCGCTGGCGAACAAGGTGCTCTTGATGCGATGAACTTGATCCGCGGTGAAATCGACCGAACTATCGCCCAGCTTGGTTGTTGTTCAATCGCTGATTTGAAAAGTGAGCTGCTCTTTGAAGTGTAATTGGGTGACTGGCTCTACTGTATCTTTAGCAATACGCATTAAAACCTGATGGTTCAAGGTAGAAAAATCCGATACCAGCTCTGATATCGGATTTTAAAAGAACCTGAAAGGCCGTATTTAAGAGGAATTTATCTAGCTAGATAGAAGCGAGATAGCCACCATCTACATATAATACCTGACCTGTCATGTACGCTGAGGCGTCACTGGCAAGAAAGATTGCACTGCCGATTAAATCATCTAATTGGCCAAACCGTTGCAGCGGAATTTTCTCGAGCATTGACTCACGCCATTGGGCGTCTTGATAAAACACATCGGTCATTTCGGTTTGAAAATAGCCCGGACCAATGGCATTGACCCGAATATTATACTTGGCCCATTCGCTACTTAAGGCCCTAGTGACTCCCAGCAAACCGCTTTTGGACGCGCCATAAGGCACCGCGCCTGGAACCCCGACCGCGCTGGTTAGTGAGCACATATTAATGATGGCGCCTTTGCCCTGAGATTTCATCGCCTCGGCCGCGGCTCGAGCGCAGAAAAAACTTCCCTTTAAGTTTGTATCTACGACTTTATCCCAAATCGCTTCGCTCATATTAAGCGACTCACAAACGTGCTCAACTCCGGCATTGTTAATGAGCACATCTATCGGGTTGGCCTTAAAAAAAGTGCGGATAGCATCATCATCAGTGACATCTAATACCTGTGCACTGGCGCGCTTATCAATTGCCAGCAGCGCTTGATGGGCTTCTTTTAGTTGTGCTTGATTGCGGGCCGTTATCGTGACATTGGCTCCAGCTTTACAAAAGCCTTGGGCCAGAGCAAAGCCAATACCTTTGCTGCCACCTGTTATTACAACGTGTTTATCAAAGACCGAAAATCGTGTATCTGACATATCGTTGTTCCTTGAATTTAATGTTGATTAGGATGAATCACCGCCTTGAGGTAATCCACACCACCCTGACAGAGCTTGGCATAAGTTTGGGGAATGTCATCTAAGCTTAAAGGCTCAGAAATCAGTGATTTAAGCTTATCTTTTAGCGGTGCTAAATAGGCGATAGCCTCATGCTGCTCGCCATCAAAAACACTACATCCAACCAAGGTTATTTCTTTTTCTACAACGCTTAGAATATCAATGCTGTTATTATGATGTGGCAGCCCGACCAGCGCGATGCGCCCACCTGGTTCAATTTGCGCAATCAACTGGTTAATGACACTGGGAATACCAGTGGCATCAATCGCGAAGTGAAACGGCTGCGGTTGCTGCGATAAATTCATGAGTGCACTGAGTTTGTCAAAGCGGGTCTGATTTGGCTCGCTTAACTGAACCGGATGCTTAAAGATATCTTGCAGCATCAATGCCGCAAAGCCGCCAATGGTGCCCCCGCCAGCAACGTAAACCAGCTCGCCTGTTGTCGCTTGAAGCTGTTTTATGACTCGCAGAGAAACGCCTAAAGGTTCACTTAAAACTCGAATATCCGCGTCTAAATCGCTGGGGACTTTAAGCAGCTGGTGCTCGTGCAGCACAACTTGCTCGCTCATTCCGCCGGCAAAGGCTTCCCCTACAAAAGCCAACGCCTGACAATGGTTATAGCGCTGCTGCTGACAGGCCGGGCATTCACCACACCAAACGCGAGAATCTGCAACCACTTTATCGCCAATGGCCAATGTTTGAACGTCACTTCCGAGTTCGATGACGGTCGCTGTCATTTCGTGCCCTGGTACCATCGGCAGCTTGCTCATCCATTGGCCAGTTCGAAAATTATGAAGATCTGAGCCACAAATACCGACCGCATCGACTTTAAGACGAACTTGGTGGGGATCGAGTATTTCTGGCATTGCGATATCTTCAACTCGAATATCGTCAATACCATACAATTGAGCTGCTTTCATAAATCTCCTCAATGATTTACATCAATTCACTGATCCATTGGCCTGGCCCTTTGCCGCCATTGCCAAGTGCAACAGCAATTGCCCAGCCTAATGCAGAACTTTGCGCATTATGTTGTCCATAACCGTTGGCGGTTAAGTCCAATACCAATGTCGGGCAACAAAATAGTGCTAGTTGAATAATCTGCTGATAATTCTCAGGTAAAAGTTGCTCAGCTTTGAGCCGTGCAATGAGAGGGCGCCAGTAGTCGTTAATTTTGCTCTGTAAAAAAGCTTTGCGTAGGTCAGTCAATTGCCAGTTGTGTTGCACGACAATCTGCTGCGCTTGATGGTCGATGCTAACGTCTACTTGGTAGTGCGTTTGGGCAATATCCGGTTCATAGAGCCAATAAGGGTGCGCAAAAATATTGTGAAATGTTGCTTTGACCTCAGCGAGCAGTGCTGGAATATTCTCCCCTGCAAATGCTGGATCAAATAGGGTTAGATAAGTGCTTTGCTCATCTTCAAACCAAACATTGGCATTGTGCGCATCGCCATGGGCGACCACTGCCCCGTGGTTGGCAAGTGCTTGAGGAGCTAACACCTGTGCTGATTGGGCAAATAGCTCAGCGACAGTTAACGGATAGTCAATGCCGTTTATCTGCCAGTGATAACGACTAAACTGTGACCAATCGATACTCTGATTGCCAAGCTTCATCGTTTTATCTAAATAAAATTTAGCGACGCGAGCGCCAAAACCTGGTGGATGTTCATCATCAATTAGGCGGTTATAAAAAAGCTGATGAATGGCTTCATTTTTGACTAGCTGTGCACTTGCGCGATGCAAACTATTGTTGGCTTTGGTAAAGGTGAGCTCGTCTAATTGCTGCTGCGCTTGGGTAAGTTTTGCTAAGGTCGCGGCATCACCTTGCTCTTCCCAGCGCCGACAAACATCGGCAAAGCGCTGTGTGTTGCGTTTGCGATAGAGTAGTAATTGTCGGCCCGGTTCTTTACAGGCATACAATGGCAAATCAACGGGGAAACCATGATTTTTAAGCAGTTCGGCTCGGTAATATTCCTCAATTGATTTTTCTTCACCCTCTTCATGATGGTATTTGAAAAATAACTCTTCGCTTGTATCGAGTTGCGTAAATCCATTGAGAGAGTTGAGGCTGTATTGGTCGCGGTTGATTTGAATGGTTTGCACTGCGTGGCCGGTGATCTGGGCAATCAACAGAGCGAGCTTATCACTCGCTTGTTGCCACTGGCCTTGTTTGGCCAGTGTGTTTGCCTGTGCAGCCAATGGCGCCAGGTTATCCATCATGTTCGCCCTTGAGAATTTCATCACGCAGCTCAGATACAGCTAAGGCATGCCCGCTAAAACCTTCATAATGAGCGAAGCGATTCGCATTTTTTGCCAGCTCAGAATAACCAGCCTGAGTGACATAACCAACCGAGATCCGTTTCATGTAGTCAAATACCGACAATGGGCCTGCTGTTTTTGCATTAGAGTTGGTTGGTAGGACGGCATTTGGTCCCAACACAAAGTTACCGATAGAAATAGGGGTGTAGTTGCCAAGTAAAATCTCACCAGCATTGGTGATTCGTGGCATCACTGCCATTGGTTCTTTGGCCAGAATTTCTAGATGTTCTGGCGCGTATTGATTCACAAATTCGATGGCTTTATCAAAGCTGTCAGTGAGTACTACACCACCGTGGTTGCCACATAAAACAGCCTGTGAGAACTCAGCTCGTTGTGGCGTGATTTTCTGCCAGTAGCCAGAGAGAGCTTCGATTGCTGCATCTGCAACTGCTTTGGAGTTTGTGACTAAATAAGCCGATGAATCTGGGCCATGTTCTGACTCGATTAACAAATCCAGCGCCGCCAGACGACCATCCACTGTTTCATCAGCCAAAATGACGCTTTCACTTGGGCCTGCTGGAACCCCTGGGTCTAATAGATGAGTCAGCTGCTGTTTAGCGGCAACTACCCAAGGGCTTCCCGGGCCGACAATTTTTAAGCATTTTGGCACTGATTCAGTCCCAAAGGCCACGGCTGCAACGCCTTGTGCACCGCCGCATTTATACACATCTTCAATTCCAACCAGACGCGCTGCAACAAGCGTTGCATCATCTACTGTGCCATCAGGGCCTGGAGGGGTAATTACGATTGGTTTTGGCACACCAGCAACAACTGCCGGAACTGCGGTCATAATCAATACGCTTGGAAATGAGCCTTTACCGCGTGGCACATAACAGGCTACCGCCTCAATTGGTACGTGGCGGTCACCAGCGAAGGCGCCGGGTTTCATCTCTTTGAGCCACATCTCTTCAGGTTTTTGGGCCTGATGAAACGCGCGCACATTCTCAACTGAGTAACGAATGGTTTCGATGACTTCAGGATCGAGGCGTGCAAAGGCGGCTTCAAATTCGCTTTCTTGGGCTTTAACGCTGAAGGTATCGACTTCCACTTTGTCGAATTTTTTGGCGAAATCAATCAGTGCTGCATCGCCGTTAGTGCGAACCGCTTCGATAATCGGAGTCACTTTTTCGCTAAAAAAGGATAAATCCGATTCGGTTCGCTGTAACAGCTCTGCTGGAATGGATTTTCCGCTAAGGTCATAGAATGAGACTTCCATGGTTAAAAACTCCTCAAAAGTTAAGCGTGTTCTAATGGTTTGCTAATTCGTTCAAAAATCTCGCTCTGAATATTCATAAACTCAGGGCTGCGGGTTACGGCGATATCTCGTGGCCGTTCAATCGGAATATCAATACACTGATCAATCGCTCCGGGTTTCATTACGACAACTCGGTCTGAGAGATAAACCGCTTCTTCAATATCGTGGGTAACAAACATCACGGTTAGGCGATGAACTTCCCAAATTTCTAAAAGTAATTGCTGCATCTGGCGGCGGGTCATGGCATCAAGAGCACCAAAGGGCTCATCCATTAGCAGAATTTTTGGCCGATAGGAAAGCGCGCGAGCAATTGCCACACGCTGTTTCATACCGCCAGAAAGCTCTGATGGCCATTTATCAGCAGCGTGGGAGAGCTTGACTAACTCTAAGTGTTCTTTGGCAATTTCAACGCGCTCTGCATGTGAATAGCCGGCAGATTTAAGTGCAAATTCGATGTTTTGTTGGGCGGTTAACCAAGGTAAAAGAGTGTAGCTTTGAAATACAACTCCTCGGTCAATCCCTGGTCCTTGAATCGGGTGGTTGTCGACTAGAACATCACCACTATCAAAATCTTCAAGGCCTGCTGCAATGGACAATAGGGTACTTTTACCGCATCCAGAGGCGCCTACAATCGAGACAAATTCATTGTTGTGTAAGGTGAGATCAATTTTATTAAGCACCTGATTACGCTGCCGTTTAGCCAGCGGATAGCTTTTATCTAATTGGCGAATCGTTAAGCTGGCCATCATTAACCTCGTTTATTGTATTTAAAGAGAACTTTTTCGGCGCCGCGCATGATCTGATCGCTAATCAGCCCAAGTATGCCTAGTAACAAGATGTAGCCGATGATGGTATCGGTCTGAAAATAGCGCTGGGAGACCACAATTCGATAACCCAGCCCTGATGTTGACGCAACAAGCTCAGCCAACACCAGCCAGGTCCAAGCCCAACCGAGGCTAATGCGAAGGGCATCCCAGATATTGGGCAGGGCCGCGGGCAGCACGATGCGCAGTAAAATACTGCTATCGGACATACCAAGTGTCCGCCCCAGGCCGATATAATCTTTCGGGACACGCTTAACCGCATCAATCATCATCAGCACTTGTTGGAAAAAGGTGCCGATCCAGATCACTAAAAATTTTTGAATGTCACCGGTTCCGACCCACAAAATAGTCAGAGGGACGAAGGCAACAACTGGCATATAACGAATGAAGTCAACGAGCGGCTCAACGACGGATTTGAAAAAGCCATAACAGCCCGCCAAGATCCCGATGACGATAGACATCACTGAGGAAATCGCAAATGCGATGGCAATCCGATATAAGCTGCTTTGAATATCGGACCACAACATGCCATTTTCAGTCAGCGTTATCATGCGGCTGAAAACATGGCTTAATCCGGGCAAAAAGATTGGCTTAACCCGTCCGGTTGCGGTGGCAAACCACCATCCCAACAACAGTACAATAAATGTTGCTAGACCTAAGCTGATGGCTTGCCATTTGGTTGGTGACTGGCCAATGGTAAATAGTGACCAACGCTTTTTCGCTCTTTTCTCTTTCGTCTTTGTGTTCATAACCGTTTGACTCTGCGCAGTTGTTGCCGGCATTCGTGCTCCTTTCTACTTCGCTTTTTTGACAAAAGAATCATCGAAAACTTGGGTAAATTTCACATCAGTTGGTATCAAAGATGCGCTTTTCGCAGCTTTTAAGATGTGAGGGAACGTTTTGCTACGAAAGTCGCCTTCGAGCATCGTTTTATTCGTTTTGATATCGATATATTTGATGCCATCAAACGCAGTTTTTAGATCTTCTGGCGACGCTCCAACTGCTTTTGCGATGATTGCGCGATCGCGCTGCGTATGTTGGCGGTAGTTCGCGAGTGATTTTTTCCAAACAGCAATCAGTGCTGCAACTTGTTCTGGATGTCTGTCGATAACTGACTGGCGAACGACTAATACATCACTAATTAGGCCTGGATCTGAAGCGCCGCTGTAGAGCATTTTTAATGTTGGGTCGTTTTTCTTAGCAACACTGATATAAGGCTCATAAGTAACAGCCACTGGAACTTGCCCAGCGATTAAGGCGCTACCTGCGTTTGAGGCTGGCATTGGCACTGGAACGATATCAGCATCAGTCATATGCACGGAGCTTAAAGCGCTGTGCAGTAAAATATCGCTGGTGGTGCCTTGTTCATAAGCGACTTTTTTACCTTTGAGATCTTTAAGCGATTTAATTTTGGGGGATGCAAGCATCGCATCGGCGGTATTACTTTGATCAAGTAGCAAGACTGCTTTCACTGGCAATCCTGCACCAATCATGCCCATTGCCGTGTGGGTTGCAATATTAGCAGCATCAATCTGGCCACTTGCCAAGGCGGCATTAATATCTTTATCTTCGGTGAAGTTAACGATATCAACTTTATTAAATCCCTGTTGTTTAAATAAGCCGTCTTTAGCTGCGACAAACCACTGGCCATAGCCCAACCAAGGTTCAACGCCCATTTTTAAAGTGCCAATATGGTTCGCTCCTTGGGCGGCCATTGAGCCTAATAACGCGATCAAACAGGTTGCCTTTCTTGCTTTACTGGAAAAATTGGTCAACTTCATCTCGTATACTCCCTGGGTAATGCTGGTTAATTGCCATATGAATATATATGTATATACATTCAACAATTGTGCCATCCCGAAAATATATTTAACTAATTGATTTTAAATATAAATATTATTTATGAGGTGATTTTAAATATTACCAATGCGTTAAAAGTGTGCATAATTAGTTAAATTCTATGCTTAATTGCATCAAAATGGTGCTTTTTTGTGCTTGTCGTTGTAGCGCTATTTTGACGGGGGCGGCGCGCGGTGAAATCGCACGATGGGTTGCATAGGATAAAGTGTCAGGGGAAAGGTTTTAGAGCGAATCGAGCCGGGCGCTTAAGGTGCGCCCAGCCTGTATTTTAGGCGTTTATGATAGTTTTTAATGCTGCTAGAAAATGTTCGTTTTCATCTTGCGTACCAATGGATACGCGCAGGTAGTTTTCATAACCTTTTTCAAGCCAAGGCTTAATAATAACACCATGCTTTAAGAGCTCCTCAGCCAGCTCAGTTGCTGGAAAATCTGTTTTAAAAAAGAGAAAATTGCCGTGCGATGGGGCAGCACTAATTCCCAATTCATTGAGTTGCTCTAAGAGCGTTGGGCGAGCTTGCGTATTCCACGTTAAGGTTTTTTCTAAGTGAGTCGTGTCATTTAATGCCGCTACTGCTGCCTTTTGGGCGATACGATTCACGTTAAACGGCGTGCGCAGTTTGTCAATGTAGCCAGCGATGCTTGGCTCGGAGCAAATGCCATAACCAACTCGAAGCCCTGCCAGTGAATAGGCTTTGGATAACGTGCGCAGCAGAATGTAAGGTTTGCCTGAGTGCTCAAGAATTTGTTGAACATCTGGGTAATCTGCATCTGTTTGTGCATATTCATAATAGGCTTCATCAAAGACTAAGAGCGTTTTGTCGCTCAAGGCATCAAGAATGGTTTGAATTTGCCCACCGTTGAGCGCTGTGCCAACCGGGTTACTGGGGCTTGCGATAAAAAATAGTTTAGGTTGGTGAGATTGTAACAGCTGGACAATTTTTTCGATGTCAAATTCAAGCGAATCAGTCATTTCGGCAATCAACACATTCGCGCCACATGACTGCGGATATAAAATATGCAGACCAAATGAGGGCACGATGGTGAGTACATTATCACCTGCTTCTAAAAACACTCGGCAGAGAATGCTGATGATGTCTTCTGAGCCATTACCAAAGACCAATGATTGTGCATCAACGTTAAATTTTTGCGCTAATAGCTCGCGAAGTTCGGTGCAGTTTGGGTCTGGATAATAGGCCAAGTTTCCAGCATCATTTAGCACATTGGCAACGGCTTCGGGTGTGCCAAAAGGGTTCTCATTACTGGCAAGTTTGGCAATTTTAGTGACGTTATAGCGCTTTTTCAGTTCTTCTAAAGAGAGTCCGGCGTTGTAGTTTGCAAGTGGCTGGACATGCTGACTGACCAGTGAGTGGATAGATGGGGATGCGTTAGGCATGAACTCTCCTTGGGTATGCACTGTTTTGGTTTAAATCGATTATTCAAAATTAGTATATACAGGTAAATATAACTGAATCGAGAGTCGAATCAATCATTATTTATGACGTAACAAGGCAAGGCATTAATCTATTGACGGCTCATCTTGAGCTGTTGCAGGACATTGGCATTTCATATGAAATTCAAATTGATTCTCACTAACGGCGACAAACCCCAATCGTTCATACAAGCGTTTAGCCGGATTTGTTTTGAGAACATTCAAACTCACGCCAACACCGCTTGCGTGAGCTTTATCAATCAGGTCGCTAATTAAGCCGTTGGCAATCTGCCGGTTTTGATAATCGGGATGGATTTGAATTTGCGCTAAATACCATTCATGACTTTGTTCATCAAATTTAGCTTTAAATAACCCAGCATTTTGCCCATCAACGGTTACAATCTTGGCGTGCTCAAATTCATATAAAACTCGGCTTAAGTAAGCTTCTTGTGTCACTGGCATACCAACTTGCTTAAGGTATTTGGTCATGGTGAGTTTGCGTAAATGAATCAGAAAGTCGAGATCTGAGTCTTGTGCTTGGCGAAGGGCGTAGTTCATTCAACATCCTTGTTCGTTTCTTTTTATGTATCGGCTAGTAAGCGCGGTTGAGTGAACTTAGCTGACCGGTTTGTGGGTCGATAGCATAAAACCAGTCGAGTTTTTGCTTTGCACGGTTAATACAAACAACAGCTGTTTCAAAGCGAACATGAGCACTTAAGTAGTAAAACTCGTAGTCATCGGGAGCGGCTATTTCAAAGCGAATATTACCATTATGATTAAGGCCAACCAGTTGATTACAGGTTTGCGTCATAGGTTGTCGGGTTAACAATAAAATGAGTTGATGCGACAAACTTATCGCACTATCGCAAATCTCATTTTTGCAGTGAAATGAGCGAGTGCTACCCTCATCAGGCCAACTGAAAACATGTTTATCGGCACTAATTTGACCAAAATTGGTGACTAAACTCATCGCGTGTTCCTTGTAATCCTTGTCGTGCATTTTGCTTATTAACTTAACTCTTTGAAATAGCGCTTGTAGCGAACATTTTCAATAAATCCTAAGCTTTGATATAGAGACTGAGCAATTTGATTATCAATCAGACGAACCTGTAGCTTATCTGATTTGTATAACGACTGGCAGGGATTTATTGGGCGTATTAATTGGATGATATGGTGACAAAAAGGCCCATCCGAGACTGCGTAAGATCTCGAATAGGCCTTATATTGAAATGGTTAAACCGTTAATTAATCAGCAATGTAAGTGTCTTCTAAGAAGAAGCGTCCCAGAGGGTTCTGGAAGAAATTTTTCACAGTTTTCTTAGAAACGTTGCGATATGGGCTGTAATACAAATCAATCCAGTTGACGTCTGATTTGGCCATTTTCTGCAGCTGATAGTACATTTTTTTACGTTTAGCTGGGTCTGTTTCAAGACGGGCTTTGGCTACTAATTCGGTCACTTTTGGATTGTTGTAACGAGTCATGTAGTTCATGTTGGCATCGTTACCCAAGACAAAGGTGGTTTTTTGGTCTGGGTCTAGAATATCGTTGGTCCAGTAGTTCACCGAAATATCGTAATCACCATCGACTAACATGCCCCAGCTCTGGCTTGGATCAACTTTTACTAAATTGGCTTTAATCCCGACTTTGGCAAGCTGCTGCTGAAGTAGTACCGCAATTTGCTCGTCTACTTCATTGCCGGCGTTAACCAGATATTTCAGGGTTAAGTGGCTAACCCCCGCTTCTTTTAGCAGCTCTTTAGCTTTGGCAGGATCGTATGGGCGGTTTTTATTGCGGTGGTTGTAATAAAGAGCGCCTTTAGGAATATATGAATTAGCGACAGTGCCGTAACCAAAAGTAATGGCGTTAATAATGGATTCTTTATTAATGGCATAGTCAATCGCGCGGCGGACTTTGACATCGTTTAATGGTTTGTGAGCATGGTTGATCAACAGGTGATCTTCGCGTGTTGAAGCATCCAAATGTACTGTTAGATTAGGATCGTTTTCTAATGATTTAATCCGAGAGAATGGAACGTTAATTGCCGCATCGAGTTCGCCGGCCTGCATTTTCAACATCCGGGTATTACTGTCAGGAATAGTCAGCCAGTTGACCCCATCCAGTTTGACACGATTTTTTTCCCAGTAGTAAGGGTTTTTACGCAAGATAACCGCTTCGCCGCGACTCCACTGTTTAACCACAAAAGCGCCTGAACCAATAGGTTTTTGAGCAAATGTTTCTTCGCCTACTTTTTTAAAATAAGCTTCTGGAATGACTGATGCATTAGGCAGCGCTAAAGACGATAAAAATGGAACAGATGGCGCTTTTAGCTCAATAACCAGCGTGTGTTCATCCGCTGCTGTGATTTTTTGCATGATTTTATAGCTGTCTTGCCATAGTGATTTTTTATCATCACGAATACGGCGCAGACTAAATGCGGCATCTTCTGCGGTAACTGGTTCACCATTTGAAAACTTAGCATCGCGCAGTGTGAAGGTGTAAGTTTTGCCATCTTTGGAAATTTTCCAGCTTTTGGCGATGCCTGGGAGCAGTTTGGTCCCTGATTTATCAACGCGAACCAGTGGATCAAAGACATTGGAAAAGATCCAGTTGTCATTATTTTGCGTTGAGTTAATCGGGTCAAAAGTGGTGCTATCAGCGCCGCGGCCAATGGTTAACACCGCTGATTGTGCCATGGCGCTAAATGCCAGCACGCTGAGCGACAGGTACTTTAATAGGTTGTGCTTTAAATGATGCAACATGGTTTATTCCTCATTCGGTAAGCTGTTTGCCGCTTCCATGGGCAAGATACAGGCATAGCTTTGATGATTGTTTATTTGCATTTGTGGTGGGAGAGCTTTGCCACACTCAGCGGTTGCTTTATGACAGCGAGTATGAAAAGCGCAGCCCGATGGTAAATTTAATGGGCTTGGTGGCTCTCCCATTAAGCTAACTTGCTCTAGCGAGTTATCTGGATTGATGTCTGGAATGGCACTTAATAGTGCAGCGGTGTATGGGTGTCGAGGGCTGTCAAAAATTACATCTGTTGGCCCTGTTTCGACAATCCGCCCCAGATACATAATGGCGATTGCATCGCATAAATGCCGGACAATGGCCAAATCATGGGCGATAAATAAAATTGTTAAGCCCATCTTTTTACTCAAATCATCGAGTAAATTGACAATCTGTGCCTGAATTGAAACATCTAGTGCTGCCACACATTCATCGGCCACAATGAGCCTTGGTTCAATGGCCAAAGAGCGAGCAATAGCGGCTCGTTGACACTGACCGCCACTGAGCTGGGATGGATATCGGTCTTTATAATCGCGGCTTAAACCAGTGAGCGTTAAGAGCTCATCGACCCGTGCATCAATGAGCTCTTTGGGACGTTTGTTATGCACTCTAAGCACTTCGCTGATAGCTTGGCCGATTGTTTGCCGAGGGTTAAATGAGCTAAATGGGTCTTGAAAGATCATGGCAGTCTGTTGGCGCAGCGCTCGTAAATCAGCAAAGGTTGCGGCGCTTAAATCTAAGCCATCAAAATAAATTGTACCGCCAGAGCTTTTCTCAAGCTGTAATAAGGCGCGCCCTAGTGTACTTTTGCCGCTACCGGATTCCCCAACTAGCCCAACGATTGACCCAGGTTCAATGCTCAATGACACATCATTAACAGCATGCAGCTGCTGCTTTTTAAAAAGGCCGGTGCTTAGTGAAAATGTGACATTGAGATTAGTAATCTCAACTAACGCGTTACTCATGATGACAAACCTTTTGTGCATTCAGCGGGAAATGGCATGCCAGAGAATGCTCATGGCTGTGGCTGGTTTTGCAAAGTTTTGGAACTTGACTCTCACAGATCTTTTGCTCGTTCGGGCAGCGCGGATGAAAGCGACATCCTTGAGGCATATGGCTGGCAACCGGTGGTGTTCCTGCAATTGTTTTAAGTGCCCCAGTTGCGCTTTGATTCGCCGATGGTTGGCAGCTAATCAGCCCTTGCGTGTAAGGATGGTTAGGCTGACTTAATAATGCGCGTGTCGGGGCGGTTTCACATAATCTGCCACCGTATAACACGGCGGTTTGATCGCAAGTTTGTGCAACCACGCCTAAGTCGTGGGTGATCATAATAATTGCGAGTTGGTGTTGCTGTTGCAGCTCATTGAGTAGCTTAAGTATTTGGGCCTGAACCGTTACATCCAATGCGGTCGTTGGTTCATCGGCAATTAACACTTGTGGGTTGCACGAAAGCGCAATAGCGATCATCGCTCGCTGGCGCATGCCGCCTGAAAACTCATGAGCGTAGTTATTTAATCGTTCTTTAGGCGATGGGATCCCGACCTGAGTTAACAGCTCTACAGCGCGTTGGCGAGCATCGGCGCGTTTGAGTTTTTGGCTTTGTTTGAGTCCTTCCATCATCTGCTGACCAATGCTCATCAGCGGATCGATGTGAGTGGCCGGATTTTGAAAAATCATGCCAATGCCTTGACCGCGAACGCGGCGCATCTGACGCTCCGATAGTTTTAAAATATCTTGTCCTTGAAAGAGCACTTCGCCAGAGCTGATATGAAGCGATGGATTGGGCAATAGCCGCATAATGGCGCGGCAAGTGAGCGTTTTCCCTGAGCCACTTTCACCGACTAAACCAAGCATTTGTCCTTGATTGAGTGAAAACGAAACATCATCGACTAATTTTACCCCGTCGCTGTTGGTAATCGTGAGATGGTTAACTTGCAATAATGGCTGCATCTTTTTCAGACTCCCTTGCGTCGGTCACTTAAACCGTCGGCAATAAAACTAAATCCGATGGCGAGTAAAACAATGGCGATTCCGGGGAATGCGGTGAGCCACCAATTGGTGGTGATAAATCCCTGACCTTCGGTGACCATCACACCCCATTCCGGAACAGGAGGCTGCACGCCAAGTCCGAGGTAGCTGATGGCCGCGCCGTTGAGCAAAACGAGTACGGCATCAGACATGGAAAAGACGATGGCATCGGCAATGACATTAGGTAAGACATGAATGAAGATAATGCGGGTATGGCTATAACCGAGGCTTTTCACGGCCATGATGAAATCACTTTGTTTTAACACCAGGACCCGAGCACGCACAATACGGGCATAGGAAACCCAACCAACTAGCGCCATTGCAATATAAAAGCTACTTAATCCGGGGCCCAAAATGGTAATGATCGCCAACATTAGTACCAAAAATGGAAAGGCCAATACCACATCAATGATGCGCATCAGTACGCTATCAACCCAGCCACCAAAGTAGCCGCTTAACGCGCCAAGAATGGTGCCGATCATAAAAGGGAAAATGACCCCTAAGATACAGATTTGAATATCAACTCGAGCGCTAAATAAAATGCGCGAGAGAATATCTCGGCCAAAGTTATCGGTGCCCAGCCAGTGGTGCCAGCTCATCGGTGCTAACTGCGCGGTTAAATCTTGAGTGATTGGGTCGTAAGGGGCTATCCAGGGGGCAAAGATAGCTAAGAAAACCCAACCCAAAACAATGCACAAGCCAATGGTTAACGTAGTGCTTTGGGGAAGATGTAATAATTTGTGACAGAGATTGTTTAAAAACTTAAGGTAGTTTTTTTCAACTGCAATGGTCGTATCGTGACTCATAATTTAATCCTCGAGTCGATGGCGACAGTTAGCATATCGGCAATCAGGTTGACGATGACGGTCGATATTGCAAACAGTAAAACAACGCCTTCGATCACCATGTAATCGCGGCTAAAAATGGCTTTGACCAGTAATCGCCCAAGCCCCGGAAGACCAAAGACCGATTCGATGACGACCGAACCACCGATAAGCCAGCTAATATTGACCGCTAACAGATTGATGATGGGCACAATGGAGTTAGGGAGCACATGGCGCCAGAAAATACGCCGTTCTGATTGGCCGCGAGCTCTGGCGGCAGTGGCGTAATCAGAGGCCATTTCACGGATGAAAGCCGCGCGCAGGCTGCGAATTAAAATAGCTGCTAAAGATAGCGCGGCGGTCAAACAAGGAAGCACCAGATGGGCAAGTTTCTCGCCCCAGTCCCAACCGTAGCCTGAAACTGGGAACAGGTGCCAGCTAACACTTAAGACAATAATCAACATGATGCCGAGCCAAAAAGGCGGAAATCCAAGCCCGGCGGTTGAAAACAGGCGAATAGTGGTGTCAGCTAATTTCCCCTGTTTGCGAGCAGCAAGGGATGCCAGTGGCAGCGCCATAAAAATAGCCAGCAGCACACTGCCCAATACCAACATGAAGGTAGGCTCAAAGCGGTCGGCAAGCAGGCTCAGTGTATCGGTTTTGTAGATAATTGAGCGGCCTAACTCACCTTGGAGCAGATGTTTTAAAAAGTAGACATATTGCACGGGCAGGGGTTTATCAAGCCCATATTCGGCATGAATTTGAGCAATTGCCGCAGGTGTTGAGCGAGTTCCTAACAATACTCGGGCCGGATCGCCCGGGATGGCATGAATGATTGCGAAAGTGATGATGCTGATCCCAAATAAGACAGGGATCAGCTGAAAGGGTCGCAAGAGTAAAAATCGGTAACGATGCATATTCGAGCTCTCAGTTAACGGCGCTGATGCGATGACGATTTAAGAAATCTAGAACCACGGGATAGTACGATTGCGGTTCTTCATAAAAAGGCATGTGGCTGGCGTTGGCAAAAACCGTCAATTCACTGTGAGGAAGCCCTTCTTTAATACGAGCGGCACAAGCAGGGGTTAATTCATCATATTGCCCGGTCGTAATCAGTGCTGGGGTTTGCACCTGTTTGAGCTGTTCAACGCGACACCAATCTTTTAAATTGCCAGTGTATAAAAATTCATTCGCGCCCTGCATGGTTTGGTAGGGCCCCATATTCCAGTCGCCAAGCGAGCGCTCAAGCGGCGCTGGCCAAGTATCAAGCCGACAGACATGCTGGTAGGTTAAAAGCGTCACGGCAGCTTGATACGCGGGATGCTCAAGGGTTCCTTGAGCTTCATGACGTAGCATCATAGCAACGGTTTGCTCACCTAAAGCCGCTTTTAGGCGTAAGAGTTCCTGTTTGAGATGAGGAATATCCGCGACGGTATTTTCCAGTAATAAGCTGGCCACTTGTTCGGGGTAGGTCAGTACATATTCAATGGCCAACCAGCCTCCCCAGGAATGGCCCAGCAGATGAACTTTTTTAAGCCCAAAATAGTCACAGACCGTGCGTACCTCTTCAACGTAACGATCAATTTGCCAAAGCGTTGCATCCTCTGGCCTATCGGATGCCCCGGTGCCTAACTGATCAAAGGCAATGACGCGATAGCCATGTTCTTTTAAAGGTGAGTGGGCCTCACGCAGATAGTCACAGGGTAATCCGGGGCCGCCATTAAGGCACAAGATAACGTCATCACCTTGACCAAATTCATAGGCTATCACCTGATAACTATCGACGGTTATTCGGTGGGTTTTATCCGGCTTTAACTCCTGATACTGCATCCGTGTCCCTTTATCTTTTGAGCTTTGTAAGCAGATTACGCAAACAAAGGTCCATTAAGGAACTAGTAAAATTGATAGTTTTTGTTTGAAGAGGGGTAAATGAACTCGCTTGCACTAAATGAGTGCATTTTTTGCTTAAATTATGGGTGATTTGCACTGCTCTGGGCGTAGCTGTGCCATTTGTGCTAAGTCGCTGCTAATAGCTGCTACCTTCCTAAAATGGCGCTTTTTTTGCATTTATTCGTTCAGGATCTAGGTCAGAGGAGGCAATGATGCCACAAATGAACGCTGAGTTATCTCTTGATAGCTGTTTCGATAGTCTTAATACGCAAATTCAGCATATGGGCTTTGAGGCGGTTATTTATGACTTTACTCCGGTGCCATTGTCTCTTGAGGGTGAGCTAATTACCCCTTCGCTATTGCGTATGCAGCAGGCTCCAGAGGATATGCAGACGCTGTGGAGTGAGCATGGTTATTATCAGATTGATCCGGTACAACGTTTTGCTCTGAATCGCTGCGCACCGTTTGTTTGGTCGTATCGAAATCCAGAACGAACCTTACTTCGTTCAATTTTAAACGAAACCCGCTCGCCTGTTGGCGATTACCTTAATGATAACGATATGGCCAGTGGCATTACCGTGCCGTTGCACTTACCAGAAGGTGGGTTTGCGACACTGACGGCAATGATGCGGGGCATTGATAAAGAAAACGATCTCACTGGCCAGCTGGCTCAATTTGGGTTGCTCGCAATGCAGTTTCAAGAGCAGATCTACCCATTTTTTGATGGCAAGACCCGCCGCTGTTCGCTTATTGAGTTAACGCCGCGAGAGCGCGAATGTCTGTCTTATGCCGCCCAAGGGTTAACCGCTAAAGAGATAGCCGCGCAAATTTATCGCTCGGTCGCAACCGTCACGCTGCATTTAAATACGGCCGTGCATAAGTTGGGCGCGACTAACCGAGTCGAAGCAGTTGTGCGGGCGATGCATTATCGCTTGCTTGATTAACTTAAATGGGCAAGCTGAGTAAATTTCTAATTATTTCTATCAATTTTGCTAGGTTCCACAATCGGTTGGTTTCGTTACGCTTGCGAAGTCATTTATCGATTTGGAGAACTTATGGTAACTCAGAGCGAAGGACGAGTGCCTTTTGGTGAATATCAGACTTGGTATCGGATTACCGGCTCGCTGGCAGACTCATCGCTGACCCCACTGGTGGTGGTGCATGGTGGACCGGGATGCACACATGACTATATCGATTCTTTTGCAGATTTAGCCGCCAGCGGCCGGCCAATCATTCACTATGATCAACTTGGTAACGGCAACTCAACTCACCTTCGGGATAAACCCAGCGAGTTCTGGCAGGTCGAACTGTTTCAACAGGAGATGGATAATTTATTATCGCACCTTGGCATTGCTGATAACTTTCTGTTACTTGGTCAATCATGGGGCGGCATGCTTTGCGCTGAACAAGCGGTGCGTCGATTGCCTGGTTTGAAAGGCGTTATTATTGCCAACTCCCCTGCCTCGATGCAGTTATGGCTGGAAGCGGCAGCTGGGCTGCGCGCGCAATTACCCGAAGATGTGCAGCAGACATTACTTGCCCATGAGCAAGCTGGCACCATCGATTCACCCGAGTATAAAGCTGCAAGTGATGTATTTTATCAGCGCCATGTTTGTCGCCTTGACCCTTGGCCTGAGGAAGTGCGGCGTACGTTTGATGCGATGGACGATGATCCAAGTGTTTATCATGCCATGAATGGCCCAACTGAGTTTCATGTGATTGGCTCGATGAAAGACTGGAGCATCATTGAGCGGGTTGCACGCATTAATGTTCCGGTGCTGCTTATCTCTGGCTTTTATGATGAAGCGACCAAAGAAGCGGTGCAACCTTATTTCGATCTAATCCCAACGGTTGAGTGGGAAGTTTTTGCCAATTCCAGCCATATGCCTCATGTTGAAGAACGTGAGCTGTGTATGGCTCGAATTAATCGCTTTTTTAGCGATTATCAACTCTAGAGCGAGCAAGCGTTGTTCGCCGATAAGCTCTTGGCCCATCATCAAGGGCTTATCGCTCTAGCGCAGTGTCCGGTGCGCTGGTAGACTTTGCTTATTTATGTCGATGGATAAAATCGTTCATGTTTAAGCGCAATTTGTTTCGCTCAGGCATTGTATGCCTGTTGGTGGGCTTATTAGCTTTGCTTTTAAGCAGCTGTTCAAAGCCGATTAAGATCGAAAAATTATCAGGATATGCCCAAGGCACAACCTACCACATTAGCTGGTGGAGCCAAAAGCTGGTATCTAAAGATAAAGTTCAAGAGCAGTTTTCCAACAAATTAGCCAGTATTGATAAAGAGTTATCGACTTGGCGTGATGATTCATACATTTCTCAGTTTAATCACAGTTCATCAACTAAATGGCAAAAAGCCTCAAAAGATTTCATCAATCTGATTGAGCTTGCCAAAGATATCAATGCCAAGACTCAAGGGTGTTATGACCCAACCATTGGGCCGCTGTTTAGCTTGTGGGGATTTCATAAAGATGTGTTGCATGTTCCAAGCAAAAGTCAGATAGCTGCGGTAAAACATGATTTGGGCATCGATAAAGTTGAAGTGGATAAAGCCCGCGGCATGATCCGTAAAACGTTGCCTGGCGTGCAACTGGATTTCTCATCAATGGGAGAAGGTTACACCATCGGCAAGCTGAGTCAGATTTTGCAAAATGATGGGATTCATAACTACATCGTCGAATTCGGCGGCGATATGAAAGTCAAAGGCCATAAACCCGGTGGTGAAAAATGGCGTATTGCGATTGAGCGTCCGATTCCGACCAAAGATGGCATTGTTCCGTATCGTATTGTGACCATTAACGATGAAAGTGGCGTCACCATCGATACATCAGGGACCTATCACCATTCATTTGATGAAAAAGGTAAAGAGTATTCACATATTCTCGATCCGCGCACGGGGGCACCGATTACCCATGACTTGGTGTCCGCTTCAGTCTTTGGCCATGAAGCTAAAGTCAGTGATGCATGGGCGACAGCAATGCTGTGTTTAGGGCCAAAAGAAGGCATGGCAGTTGCAAAAAGCCAGCACTTGTCAGTCTTTTTTATTCGCAAGGATAAAAAGACGTTAACGCCATTTGAAAGTCCTGCGTTAGAGTCCTCTAAACGCGTTACTTTTAATGCTAAAAATTAAAGCAAAAGGGCGTTTTTATAAACGCCCTTGGTTTTTTAACGTGTTATATGTTGGCATCTAATAGTTTTATTAAAGGTGTTGATCAAGCGTACTTTGTTGGCGTATGGTAATTAACTCGTAAGTTCAGTTCGACTAATTTTCAATAATATGAGGAAAATATATGTCTAGTGAATCATTACACGAGCCACGTGAAAAACTATCCCAGCAAACGTTGGAATTACATCGCGGTTTAATGTCGCTACAAGAAGAGCTAGAAGCCGTTGATTGGTATGCTCAGCGTGTGGATGCCAGTGATAACAAAGAACTTAAAGCGATTATGGCACATAACCGTGATGAAGAGATTGAACATGCGGCGATGATGATCGAATGGCTGCGACGCAATAATTCCGTTTTTGATAAACAGCTAAAAGAATTTTTGTTTACAGATAAACCTATTTCTGACCACGAATAATATTAATTGAGAATAATTCTCAACTAATAGATAGATAATCGTATTTAAGAAATATTATCTCTGTTGAATATCTAATTTGATAGCATCAATAATCGATGATATTCATTCTTGAACAAAACCGAGCCAGTAACTGCTCGGTTTTGTTAATTAATTTAATAAGTTTTACTGTCAGTGTAGTGGATATTTAATTTTATTTTTCGCTTGCTTGAATTTCATTTAACAGTGGAACTAGATCTGGGTTTTCTTTTTTAAATTTTGCATAGACAGGCTGCACCGCTTGTTGGAATTTTGGAATATCACTTTGGACAAATTTAATGTGGTATTTTTTAAGTTCCACTAACGCTTTATCCACATAGGCATCCCAGTTTTTACGTTGTACTGCAACTGTTTCTTTGGCGACTTTGCGAATAATTTGCTGTTGTTTAGGTGTTAATCCATCCCAAACACTTGCTGATACAACCAGTACATCAGGGATCATGGTGTGATGATCATAGGAAAATACTTTTTTTACTTCGTAGTGGCGAGATGAAAAATAGGATGGAATATTGTTTTCAGCACCATCTACAACGCCTTGTTGCAATGCAGAATAGAGTTCTCCATAAGGCAGTGGTACAGCGGTTGCTCCCAATGCTTTGATGGTATCGATTGAAATAGCCGAGTTTTGTACGCGGATTTTTAGCCCATTTAAATCGCTAGGTTCAACAATGGGTTTATCGGTATAAAAGTTACGAGAACCAGCATCTAGAAATGCTAACCCAATAAACCCAGATGCGTGGGATGACGCTAAGATCTGATCGCCAATTTTGCCTTGCAGGATTTGGTCATATTGTTCTCGGTTTTTGTACAGATATGGCAGTGAGAGTACTTTGTAATCTGGTGCAAAGGCCGTTAGGGGCGCTGCGCTAACTTTGGTAAAAGCGATGGTCCCATTTTGTACCATTTGCAGTAGGCTCGTTTCATTGCCAAGGGTACCATTTGGATAGACTTTAACCCGGATCTTTGCTTGTTTTCGTACTTGATTGGCAAACCAGGTTAACGATGCATGAACTGGATGTTCTGTTGGCAGGGCATGCGCTAGTTTCAATGTCTGTGCCATACCCGTTTGGGTGCCTAATAAGACGGTTATGGCACTTGCTAACAACAATTTAGGCAGAATCTTCATTATCTTTTCCTTACTAATCTTAGAATTGATAGCCCAATAAACCGGGCAGCCATAAAGAGATGGCAGGAATTAGCGTCACAATGACTAAGGTGATTACCATAATCACAAATAGTGGCACTAGTTTAGGAACCACCTGACCGAGCTTCATATCGCTGACACTGCAACCGACAAACAACGCCGTACCAACAGGTGGTGTACAAATACCAATACAGAGGTTAAAGACCAAAATGATGCCAAAATGGATCGGGTCAAAGCCTAACTGTGTGGCGATGGGTAAAAATATGGGAGTGAAAATCAGAACCGCTGGCGTCATATCCATAAAGGTGCCAACGATCAGCAAAATAACGTTCATCAGTAAGATAACGACAATCGGGTTTTGCGATGTCTGAAGGATAAAATCAGAGATGAACGCTGGAATATCGGCATTGGCCATCGCCCATGACATCGCCGATGAGGTGGCAACCATCAGCAGCACAATCGAGGTGGTTACACAGCTTTCCACTAGGACTGGCATCAAATCCGATATTTTTAATTCGCGATAAGCAAACCCCAGAATGAGCGCATAAACCACGGCAATGGCTGAGGCTTCGGTTGCGGTAAAAATCCCAGCTAAAATCCCGCCCATGATAATAACGACTAGGCTAAGACTTGGAATCGCATCAAGAATGACTTTGCTGACATTCCCCGTAAATACAATTTTTTCATGGGGAATGTGGTAGCGTTTGCCAAGCAGTAGAATGCCTATCATGATGCCAAGTCCCATTAATATTCCTGGGAAATATCCGGCGATAAATAGATATTGCACGGATGTGCTGCTAACCAGCGCATAGAGGATCAGAATATTGGATGGGGGGATCAATAACCCTGATGGACAAGAGGCTACATTAACGGCCGTTGAGAAATCCATGGGATATTTATGCTCTTTTTGCAACGGCTTCATAATCCCACCGACCGCCGCTGCGGAAGCTGCAGCTGAACCAGAAAGCGAACCAAATAGCATATTCGCCATGACATTCACATGCGCAAGTGAGCCATTTAAGCGGCCACCAAAAAGCATCGCAAAGTTAATTAACCGAGCGGCCAAACCACCTCGATTCATCAAATTACCGGCGACAATAAAAAATGGCAGAGCTAATAGGCCAAAATTATCCAATCCATTAGCAAGTTTTTGTGAAACTAGAACTGTTGATTTATCGATGGGAAAATCAATAAATACAGTAAATAAAGCAGCAATGCCAATGGAAAACGCAATCGGCACACCAATAATGAGTAAGATCCCAAGGATGCCAAATAAAACGATGACTGGGAAAAAGTCATAGAAAAAATCCGGCGCATTCGCAAGGAAGTGCTGGCTAAAAAGAAGGTCAATTAAAGTCATTAGATTTGCCCGGTCGATGAAAGTGGATGATTACCTTTAAATAGCTCAAGCAAGTCACTAATAATCTCGACAATGCCAAAATAACTAATGAGTACTCCTGCAAGGGGAACGACTAAATAAACGTATCCAATGAGCAGGTGGTGTGAACCAAATGCAATTCCCGGTGAAATTTGACCGTGCATCAGCGTATCGCTGACTAAATACCAGCCGCCATAAATAAAAGTGATCGTTGAAAAAGCCACTACGATGGCATTGATTAAAATGCTCATCAGCAACTGCCCGCGGCGTTGGCAATGCGGAATAATGAGCTCTAGTGCCAGATGGCGTTTGATGGCAAACGTATATGCGCCACCTAAGATCCCTATCCAAATTAGTAGGTATCTTGAGAGTTCATCGGTAAAACTGGCTGGGTCATGCAGCACAAAACGAGTGAAGACCTGCCAGACCACAGCAATGATCATCACACTCATAAACATTGCTAAAGCCCAACAGAGAAATTTATTAATATAGCGATTAATCGTTTGAATCAACATCATAGAACACCTTTGTTGGTTAACTGACTGTTACCCTAAATAAAACTTTCGTAATAATATTTTGGTTATTTATAAGTTATATTTATGATGATTTTTAAATGCTCGGTTGTGGTGTTGTACGACTTTTCAACGAATTCAAGTATGACGCATAAAATTTAAATATGAGAGGTGTTCGACTTAACTATTGAACGAAGCTCTCACATCTATTTTTTCACATTAATTTTTTTAGAGAATGATCACATTTAAATTTAAAAATAGTTAATTCTGCTAGGGTGTGAACAGTGTTTTAATTTTTATTAAATAATTTAAATTTGTGATGGTCATAATAGATTTATTAAACCTATATGGTATGTGCAAATAGTACTAATTCAATTGGCTGATCTGTTTGTGATTCTTATCAAAAATAATAAAAACCGTAATATTCTTGTGAAATATGAGAATACCTATTTGTAGATGAGTTGTTTCTAATAGCTAGGTGTGATTTATATCTTTAAGGAACAACTCATGTCTTTGCAATTAACCGTCAGTCAGAAAATAGGATATGGTGTCGGTGATGCAGCGTGTGGCATCGTCTATACCTCAGTAACGATGTTTTTGACTTACTTTTATACTGATATTTATGGGCTTTCAGCTGCGGCTGTTGGGACCATGTTTTTATTAACTCGTATCTTTGATGCAATTACAGACCCTCTCACTGGGATCTTAGCCGATCGCACGAATACTCGTTGGGGACATTTTCGCCCTTGGCTAATGTGGTTTGCGATTCCGTATGCGGTGCTCGGTGTATTAGCTTTTACCACGCCATCTATGGCTGATGGCGGCAAGCTTGTTTATGCCTATGTGACCTATTCACTATTGATGCTCTGTTACACCTTCATCAATATTCCGTATTGTGCCTTAGGCGGTGTAATTTCAAGTGATGAAAAACAGCGTCTGTCGGCGCAATCTTATCGATTTGCTATTTCATCGATTGCTGGCTTATTTGTCTCAATTAGTACGCTATATCTGGTGAACTGGTTAGGCCAAGGAGATAAACAATTAGGCTATCAATATACCGCGGCAGTAATGGGGGTATTGGCGATTGTGATGCTCTTTTATTGCTTTTTCGCGACCCATGAAGAGCTAACTCCAAAACAAGAAAATGAGTCAGTTTCGATTAAACGAGATTTAAAACTGTTATTTGGTAATGGTCAGTGGCGATTAGTGGCGGTGATTACCTTCTTTTCTAGCATGGCGGGCGTCATGCGTTATGCTGCCACCATGTACTACGCAACCTACCTGATGACCGGCGGGTTAGATGAAGCTGGCACTGGCATGAAATCAGCATTTATTACCACTGGCGTAGTTGGTACCGTATTTGGGCCGATGCTCGCGAACTACTTGGGTAAAAAATATAGTTCTATCAAAGTATTTCGGGCGATAAACCTTATTTTAACGGCGCTTGGCGTAGTGATGTTTTTTGTTCCATCGCAGCTGCTGGTTGTGGTCTTCCCACTGTTTTTCTTAATTGGCTTTTTCCATCAAGGTTATCAACCATTTAAATGGAATATGATGGCTAATGCTGCTGACTATGGTGAGTGGAAAACGGGACGGCGAATTACCGGGTTATCATTCTCTGGCAACCTATTTTGTTTAAAAATGGGGATGGCTGTTGCTGGTGCGCTCGTTGGCTTTATTCTTGGATGGGTCGGTTATCAGGCTGGAGTTCCGAATCAAAACCCAATGGCGGTGACTGGGATTATTGGGTTGCTGACCATTGGCCCGTCACTGTCATATTTCATTCTGTATCTATTGTCGAAGTTTTATACCTTAGACGATGCCATGATGCTTAAAATTACTGATGATTTGCGCCAACGTCACCAGATCCGTCAGAGTGCTCAACCTCACTCACATGGGCAGCCTTTGCCAGACGATGGCTTAGCTACCGCTCACTAATAGGAGCTAATAATGCAATCCAAACAGACGAATGTGTGGGATCCGATGGTTGATAGTGACCATTATCGTAATCCGATTATCAGCGCTGATTATTCCGACCCTGATGTGCTTGCCATCGATGATGATTACTATATGGTCGCTTCCAGTTTTAACCATATTCCTGGGTTACCACTGTTACATTCAAACGATCTGGTGCATTGGCAGTTAATCAATCATGTCATTGAAAATTATGCCAATCAAGATTATACGCAGCCGCAATTTGGTTGTGGAGCTTGGGCACCAAGCATTCGGTTTCACGATGGTCTGTTTTGGGTGTTTTTTGCCATTGTTGATGAGGGGATATTTCAGTGTCATAGCTCCACTATTGAAGGGCGATGGAGCGAGCCACATTGTGTAGTTCAAGCTAAAGGCTGGATAGATCCTTGCCCGTTTTGGGATGATGATGGGCGCGCTTGGTTAGTGCATGCGTTCGCCCACAGCCGTAGTGGTATCAAGCATCGCTTACAGTTGTGCGAGATGGCACCCGATGCAACGCAGCTCTATGAGTTTAAATCCATTGTTTATGATGGCGCTGTTGATGCGCCAACTATTGAAGGGCCAAAAGTCTACAAACGCCAAGGGGATTACTATATCTTTGCGCCCGCTGGCGGCGTTGAAAGCGGATGGCAGTGTGTGCTGCGCGCGAAAGCCATTACCGGCCCATATCAGCTAAAAATTGCGTTACAACAGGCAGATAGCAATACCAATGGACCTCATCAAGGGGGCTGGGTTCATACTTGTTTTGGAGAAGATTGGTTTATCCATTTTCAAGATAAAGGTTATCTGGGCCGGGTTGTTCATCTTGAACCGATGCACTGGGACAATGATGGATGGCCAGTGATTGGCCAGAGCGTCACATATTACGGGATGCCAACGGGGCAGCCTGTCAGCTGTTATCGCAAACCAAAAAGCGATTACGCTGTCGAAGGTGACTTACTTGCGTTAGATGATGACTTTAAAAGCCATTCGCTTAATTTACTTTGGCAGTGGCAGGCAAATGTGCAGCTAAACTGGTATCGGCTTAATGGCGATGGTTTGCAGCTGAATGTACAAAGGATGCCATTAAGAGATGGGCAATTTTCCATCTATGACGCGAGTAATTTGTTGCTGGCGAAGTTTCCTGCTCCGCAGTTCGTGGCAACCACAGCGTTATATGAAAACTTTAGTGAAAACTCGGATATGGCTGGGTTAATTGTTTATGGCCTGCGCTACGCCGCTTTAGCTCTTCAGCAAATTCATGGTCGCCGGACTTTGGTTTTTCTAAGTGGTTGGCTGAGTGATAGCAACGTTCTGCATACCCGTATTCAAGAAATTATGCCTTGGCCTGATAAATCTATCTCTTTATGTGTCAGACAGGTTGATAGCCTATGCTGGTTTGGTTATCGCAAAGTTGGCGAACCAGATTATCAATTTTTAGACAACCCATTTGCCTGCAGTGCCGGCAAATGGGTTGGTGCCAAATTAGGGCTGTTTGCGCTTAGCGAAGCGCCTAATTCTCAAGGATATGGTCTATTTGAGCACTTTCGCATATCGAGAATAACCGCTAATAGATTGAACGAAAGTTAAACTCAAACGCAATAGGTGGTATTAGGCTTGGATAATGAAAGGCGTTTGCCAATATTGCGCAGGTTAAGTAATCGACCCAGAAGGCAAAGATTACATCGCTTAAAAAATGCCCTCCTTGAATGATTCGAACAAAGCCAACCATCAAACCTAAGGCGATGCCTGCGTAAAGCAGGCGGCGCTTACCTAAAGCCCAAGCGAGTGCGATTAAATAAAATGCTAGTGCTGCATGTCCACTGACAAATGAACAATTTCGGTGACACTGGCCTGAATAATGAAGTGCTGGGCTAAACTGGTCGCGGCCTCCAAACTCGCTAACTTGAATCGGCCTCGGTCGTCCAAATGAGTGGTCTTTAAGAATGATGTTGGTGATAAGCCCTGGCCCTATAGCGAGAACTAATGCTAAAAATAATAATCGTTTGCGCCAGAACCGCTGTTGATGGCTGGCGCGTAATTTACGCCGGTATAACCAAATTAATGGGCACAATAGTATGGGGATTAACAGATATTTCAGATACAAAAAGAGTTTGTAAATGATCATTGAAAATATAGCGCTAGCCCAATAAAAGTGCCCGTTTGCATAAAATAGAGCACTCACTTTTAGATCAAGCGCTGGAAATAGTACAAAGGGCGCTGTACTGAGAATAAAAATCCAGAATTCCCAGCGATGCAATAGCTTATCTAAACTAGTGGTGACAATGTTCATAGCCTTTAAACCCGCTGACCTGATATAAATACACACGGCGTTTTAGGGCCGGATATTCGTTTTGAGTGATTTGTGTAAGTAGTTTGCTATGGGCAAAACAACCGTCAAAACCACGAGGTCGTTGGCTTATAAACATAAATTGGCTAAGCGGTGGGGCACTGGCAACATCGTAAGCTAAATCATATTCATCACTAATCTCTCTTGATGGGTTGAAGCTAAAGACATTTGCGCTCTGTTTTGGCCAATCACTTAAGTAATAGTGGGCATAAGATAGCAGCATTCGTGAACTACTTAGCCAGTTTAATTGGCTAGCATCAGGGTACTGGCGCTTGATGTTTTGCATCACCTCTTTATAGCCTAGTAATCGCCAGTAAGGGGTATTGTGCCGGGTTTGTTCAATGCCTAGCGCTTTTTGTGCAAGTGGATAACTAAACAGAACGAGCGCCATGACAATATTTATGGCAACGAGTACTTGTAGTATGCGTTGATGGTGATGACGGAGCAGACCAAGAGCCACAATCAAGCTCGAGCCTAAATAAGCGGGCGCTGCCCAGTTGGCATTGGCATGTGATAAAAAGGCTTGAGCACAAATCATCACCAATAGTGGCCAACTAAACAAGGCTAGAAAAAGGCCGTGTTCACAACGTCTTAACTCTTTGATATAGACAAATAGCACAATAAAAGCGATAGGCCCAAACACGAGTAACTGACCGCCTAAAAACTCAAATAACTTATTAAAGTGGAAAAGCTTATCTGATAGCTTTGAAATCTGGGCGGTATGGACAAAGCTGATAAATCCATATTGGGCGTTCCACCATAAGTTCGGAGCGAAGATGGCCAAAACGATAACGAGCGCTACAATCGATATTAACCGTTTAGGATATTGGCGCTGAATGAGGTAATACGCCGCCAACGAGACAATCAGTACCGCCATGGTATATTTCGACATTAGACCTAGGCCGCAGCTTATCCCACATAAAACCCACCAAAGCCAATGTGCCGAATGCAGCGCTTTGATAAACGACCAACCCGCTAACGCCCAGAAAAATAACAACGGTGCGTCGGTGGTGATAAACAAGCTGTTAAATGTCACTAATGGCGAGCTATAGAAGATAAGAGCGCTCCATAGTGCAATTTTCTTATCAAATAACTTGCGAGCCAGTAGGTAGGTTAAGACAGCCGCACCAGCATAAAGAAACGGAGAGGCCAGCCGCACTGCCCATTCACTGTGACCAAAGATAAAGGTAGTTATGGCAATGAGCCAAGCCACTAACGGTGGTTTGGAGTAATAGCCCCAATCTGGATGAACCGACCAAAAATGGTAGTAGGCTTCATCATAAAAAAGAGCGAGATGTAGTGTGCTGAATGTAATCATTCTGGCAATAAAAAAAGCAATGAGTATTGCCGCAATCGTATTAAAGGCGCGTTGTTCCGTTTGCGCGTCTGATATCAACAGTCCGGTTGACTTCATAACTTGCTCGTTTGTTGTGTTTATGCCCACGATGATGGTGCATCAATCTGATAAATTTATAATTATTAGTTTGTTTGAAAGCTTATTATTTAAATTATAGTCACTTTTATAATGAATTTTGTGGATGACAAATAAATGGCAAAAATAGAGTGTTATCAGATAAATATATTTAAATTTTTGTGACATGTGCCAAATTGCCGCAAAGGCTGATAAGAGCTTGAAAAAGAGCAGATAAGAGCGTCTATCAGCTCTAATTTGGCTGATAAGTTTTGTGAAAAACCATAAAAAGTGTTGTCTGTGAAGAACATCCATCACTGATAATCTCGATGGATGTTCTGTAACTTGTTCAGTTAATCGATTTCTTTGTAATCAAAATAATTAAACAAAGCACTGCATTCATATCCTGAATAATCAACTGCTGCTAATCCAACGAAGGCGCCAGTAAAAAATCCCCCGGAGCTTTGCAAAACATAATCATCAGAAAGCAGTGCTGCATCTAATTTAATGGGAATATCGTTCCAGCTAATACCATCGAATGAGTAGGCGTAACTGTAAAATTGTTGGCGAATTTGGGTCTTAAGCCAAATGTAATCTAGGTTTTCTGGAACGACAATCGCTTCTTTTTGCAAAAAACTGGTGTAATGGTTGTTATCATTTTGAGCAATTTCTATGATGCGACCTTTTACTTCATCCCAGCCGATATGGATCCACGACCAATGTTTGTCATTATAAAAATTAACTAGGCCGGCCATTTGCTGATAGTTTTCAGGGAAAAAGCTAACCTTGGTTTGTGCGTCAAAGTAAAAACTCTGCCAGCGCTGTGCGAGCATTGAAACCTCAAATGTATTCGCTAAAGAGCCACGACCAATCAGTTTGAGTTGGTTATTTTGAACACATCCAAAGTAATTACCGAATGGGACTCGCAGCGTATTCCACTCGGGATGTAGCTGTGGCGAGCTAAATTCATCTCGGCGTGAGTGGTTTAATGGCTCGTCACTAAATTTTGCATCTTTAGGCGGTGCAACTTCAAGCTGACCACCATGCCCACCTTCGATATATGGCCAGCCATCATCATTCCAATTTACTTTTTGAATGGCGGTTTCGCGCCCTAATGTGCACCACCCCCGTGGATCATGACTTGGTTCATGGCTGTGATGCCAGGGCCTAGAAACTAAAGATGCGTAATACCATTCACCACTTGGTGTTTGAACGAGTGAGCCATGGCCTTGTTTCTGTAGGGGAAAATCAGCTGTATCAAAATTGCTGATGAAAGGCCCGTTGGGTTGTGTGACAAATGAGCAAGCAGTCAGAGAGTTAGAGCGAGCCACAATTTCTTGATGGGCATAGACTGTTCCGCCTTGCGCTGCAAACAGATAATACTGGTTATTAATTTTATAAATATGTGGCCCTTCAACAAGTTTTACATCTGTTCCTTTATAAATAGTTCGTGCAGTTTTGGGCTTGAGCCGCATGGTTTCACTATCAAATTCAGTGAGGGTGATGCCATGAAATGGATGGTTATATTCGCGATGGTCCCAAGTTTGTTGGACGAGATATTTTTTGCCGTCATCATCATGAAAAAGTGATGCATCGAAACCAACCCCATTGATTTTAATTGGTTTTGTCCATGGTCCCGTAATATTGGGGGCACAGGTCAGGTAGTTGGTCATATCCTTAAAGGGACCCTCGGTGATTTTTACATCGGTAAAAATGAGCCAGAATTGTCCATCGGCAAAGCTTAAATCGGGAGCCCAAATACCACCTGATGAAGGATTTCCCTTCATCTCTAATAATTCTGAGCTATTAAGCGGCGAGGGAAGAATTTGCCAGTGCACTAAATCTTGTGACTGATGTAACCGAACACCAGGAAACCACTCGAAGGTTGAATTGGCAATGTAGTAAGTATCTTCGACACGAATAATACTAGGATCAGCGTTAAAACCGGGTAGAACAGGATTGCTAATTTTCATGGTTCATCCCTTAAATATGTTGTGTTTTAGCGGCACTGATGTCGGTATTAATTTGGATGACATCACTGTCTGAGAGCGGGTAGCGGCTCATGATATACATCGCAACAAGTGCCAAGATGATTGGAACCCAGATCATTGACCACTGAATTCCAAGCAATGCTAGTGGGTTTTGTTGTTTGGCTGTTCCATCAAAATGTAAAAAGGCGTTGATATATCCTGGAATAATGCCACCTAGCGCCAAACCTATTTTGAAGAATAAGCCCATTAGGGAATTGATAATCCCTGCCACTCGTTTTTTTGAGTGAAATTCACCATAAGAAACCACTTCGGGAACAAGTGACCACATATAGCCAGTTGCGGCGGTAATGCCCCATTGCATTAAAAATCGGCCGATATATCCAAGTGCGATATTGTTTCTAAATTGCGGTAGCGACCACACATAGAGAATGAGTTGCCCGACAATGAATAACCACAGGAAAATATAGAAGAACTGTTTTTTGCCAATTTTTTTACGCACAATTGGCCAGAGAAAAACTAAAAAGATCCCAGGAATAGCTCCGATCAGATTAATAAAAGCCATCCATTCGGGATGTCCGACATTGTATTGCATATAAAAAGGCCAGACGGTATTGCCAAAAAACATGAACGTAAAACTAATTAAAAAGAACATGCCGAGCACTCGTAGCGGTTTATTCTCTTTTAATTCAAAGAACAGATCCGAATAGTGAACATTTTCACTTTCTTGTTGGGTGGGCAGTACTCGTTCTTTGATGCCAAAGAACGTAACCATTAATAATAAAAAGCCAATAATCATATAGCCGCTCATGACCCAAAAGTAAGCTTTGGCAGCACTTGGGTCAGTAAAGTCACCAAGATTTAGATGGATCCCGAAAAATCCAATATCTTTAGATTCTTTGTTAGGAGAGGCAAGCTGAACGAGCAATGGCAAAAAGGTATAGACCATTAAATTGCCAATGTTGGCTTCAGTCATGCGCACCGTCGTGAGTTTTGATACTTCATCATTGTCACGTGTTAGTGATGCATTCAGCGCACCATATGGAATATTAACCAGTGAATAGATTAAAGCGGTTGCCATATATGAGATAAATGCGTAGCCAATATTGCCTCGCAGTGACTCAAAAGGCAGAAAAAGCATCGCTGAGCACAGCGTTAACGGAATGCCAAAATACAATAGATAGGGGCGATATTTACCGAATCGTCCGCGACCTAAATTACTTTTATCAACGACGGTTCCAACCCAAGGGTCCCAAAACACGCTAATCCAGCGCACAATAAGAAAAATTGTTGCACCAGCTGCTGCTGAAACGCCATAAACGGTGGTGAGATAAAACAGCAGCATAGAACCAATGGTGCCGAAGATTAAATTCTGTGCCAAATCGCCAGCACCATAACTTATCTTTTCTTTCCAAGATAATTTTGCAAATTCACCCGTCGCAATATTTGAGCTCATCTAAGTCGTTTCCTTATTGAGAGTCATGCTGAGCCTTGAGGGCCTCACTAACGAGTTAGCGACAACAAAGTCCTCTGTGTCAGAGGCAAAGTGTTTTACGCAGACATAGTTATGGTAATAGGGCGGGGAAAAAGCGAAATTGCGATAATTTATATTGCGTTTATGTGATTTCGTTAGTGTGATTCGTCGCTAGAAATAAGCGCTGAACGTCATTGGGCTTTTGTGACAAGCTTCAATTTAGCGCTCCTGACAGTCAGTAATTTTATAAATAGGCGCTGGGGCCAAAAGACCCTAGCGCATTCACTATGAAGATTTATGTTGTTGAGCCAATAGCAGCGCGCTGAGGTCGTATTTACCTAATCCTGCTTGTATCGCGCTATCTAAGCATTGACTGACCTGGTTCGATAAAGGCAGCTCTAAGCCGTGCTCATCGGCAAGTTTTAGCGCCAGGTTAATATCTTTGGCACCCATATCCAGTGCAAATGCGGCGGGTTGAAAATGTTCCTGACTCATTGCATCGGCATAGGTTTTATAGGCTGGGGCTGAAAACATAGTGTGAGTAATGAGCTCGGCGAACTGCTCTTTGGCTATGCCTGCTTGTTCGGTTAGCGTAAATGATTCAGCCAATGCTTGAACCGCATTATTTAATAATAGATTCACCGCTAATTTGGCCGTATTCGCTTGTTTTGGCTCTGTGCCCAGATTGCGAAATGAACTGCCGAGTGCTCGTAAAATCGGCTCGGCTTTGTTCAGTGCTTCGATTTCTCCACTAGCTAACACATGCACTTTACCCGCTTGGGCAAGTTTAGAGTTCCCCAGCACGGGGGCCGCGACATAATGTAAACCACGTTGGGTGTGTTGCTGGGCAAAGTTTTGAGCAAAATCAGGTGAAATGGTTGCCATCACGACATGAACTTTGCCTTCAGGAATCTCATCAAGCAGACCACTTTTAATAAATAGCTCTTCATGGGATGCATCATCAGCGAGCATTGATAAAACAACGTCGGCCGCAAATACGTCTTGCACTCTGTTTACAAGTGTAATGCCAGCTGCATTGAGAAGTTCTGTATTTGATGGTTGGTGGCGGTTCCATGCCAGCAGTTGATACCCCGATTTAGCCAGTTGACTTGCAAAGGCGCTTCCCATCAACCCCAAGCCGATCATGCCAACTTTTTGCATGTTACCTCCTCATTTTGACTCATTCGTGTCATTGATCATACACGTGGTGCCTTTTAGCTTAACGAACAGAGCAAGTAACTCTCAAGTGGTTCTTAAAAAGATGGTTAGTTTTTAAATTAGTCTATTGAAATTATTAGTTTTTTGGATGACCATCACTGGTATGACCGAGGATTGGTCAGATGTTGGAGGAGCAACAAGCACATGAATAGGCAAAAAATATTGCCAAGCATTGCCGCTATCCGTGATGAGATGGTCGCATTGCGCAGAGAGATTCACACCTATCCAGAAATTAGTTTTGAGGAACATCGTACCAGTGATTTAGTGGCTCGGTTGCTCGAATCATGGGGATACGATGTCCATCGCGGACTGGCTAAAACCGGAGTTGTCGGTACGCTGAAAAAGGGCAATGGGAGCCGTATTATTGCTCTTCGAGCAGATATGGATGCGCTGCCTATTTGCGAGCAAACCGGCTTAGAATATGCCAGTTTAAATCAGGGAACGATGCATGCCTGTGGTCACGATGGCCATACTGCATCTCTATTAGCAAGTGCGAAGGCTCTGGCGTTAAGCCATGATTTTAATGGTACGTTACGCGTTATTTTTCAGCCAGCCGAAGAGGGCATTGGCGGCGGTGGCGCTGATGTGATGATTCGTGAAGGGTTGTTTGAGAAATTCCCATGTGATGCGGTTTATGGTTTTCACAACATGCCGGGCTATCCAGTTGGACAACTGGGATTTTATCCCGGTGCGTTGATGGCATCGGCGGACACGGTGTTTATCACCTTTTCGGGAAAAGGCGGCCATGGCGCGATGCCTCATAAAACGCCAGATCCAATTGTCGCTGCAAGCTCTTTGGTGATGGCACTACAGACCATCGTGGCGCGTAATGTCGACCCGTTTGAACCGGCTGTTGTCAGTATCGGGAGTTTTCGAAGTGGTGATATTTCCAATGTGATCCCTGCCGAGGCCAAATTAGACTTAACCGTTCGTGCTATGAACCCAGAGGTTCGAAAACTGCTTAATCAGCGCATTGAAGAGCTGACCTTAGAGCATGCCAAAATGTATGGTCTTGAAGCCAGTATCTCCTTTGAAGAGCCATATCCGGTATTGATTAACTCGCCAGAGCAAACTGAATTTGCCCGACAGGTCGCACAAGACTGGGTGGGCGATGAAGGGATTATTGACTCACTCAAACCAATTATGAGTAGTGAAGATTTTTCTTACATGCTGGAAAAAGTCCCTGGATGTTATCTGATTATCGGTAATGACGGCCCGGATAATCCGAACCATTCACTGCACCACCCACAGTACAATTTTAACGATGATTTATTGCCGATAGCCGCTAGTTACTGGATTAAATTGGTCGAAGCGTATTTGCGTTAATGGATGAATAAGAAATAGATAAGGACATTTTATGAAAAAAACGATGTTGGCTTTGTTGTTTGGCTTAACTGCTCCAGCGGTTTATTCGCAGACTCTGGCATTTGGTGTCGCGCCCACTTTTCCGCCTTTTGAATCGGTGGCAACTGATGGCTCGTTAAAAGGGTTTGATATCGATTTGGGTAACGCCATCTGCAAGCATTTAAATAGCGATTGTAAGTGGGTTAATACTAGTTTCGATGGGATTATCCCCGCGCTAAAAGCTCGCAAATTTGATGCGATTTTATCAGCGATGTACGTCAATAGTGCTCGCCTAAAACAGATTGATTTTACCAATAAACTTTATTCTATCGACTCATATCTGGTGGCTAAAAAGTCAAGTCCACTGGATGCGACTAAGCTCAGCACGCTTAAAGGTAAATTGATTGGGGTGGAAGCGGGTTCTGCTCAAGAAGCGTTTGTCAAAGCGCATTGGCAAAATAAGGGTGTTGACGTGCACTCGTATAAAGATGTCGCGCAAGTTTATCTAGATTTGCAAAATGGCCGTTTAGATGGGGCTGTGCTCTCTGGCGTCAGTGCTGATTTAAGCTTTTTAAGTCAGCCGCGCGGTCAGTCATTTGCGATGAAAGGCAAACCTCTTGAAGATAAAAAAATCTTCGGTGTTGGTTCGGCTATCGGTGTGCGCAAAGGCGATAAACAGCTCCAAGCTAAGCTTAATCAAGCCATTGCGCAGATGCTTAAAGATGGAAGCTATCAAAAAATTGCCCAGAAATATTTCTCATTTGATATTTATGGTTCAAAGCGGTAATTCTTTAGAAAAATATTGCTAACTAACTGCCCGCTATGCGTAAATTTGTTATGGTGGGCATGATTGCCGGATGCGACATCTATCCGTCACGTTCAATGCAGCGTTCTCGCCTGATGCCAGCACAAACGGTAAGTTTACTGTCATTGCAAGGAGGATTTACCATTGAGTCGTCATGTTTCGATCATCGGTTGTGGTCATGTCGGAGCCGATGTTGCTTTTAGCATCGCTACCCAGAACTTAGCCGATCACATCAGTCTGTTTGATAAAAAAGAAGATAAAGCGTTTTCGGAAATGCTTGAGCTTAAGGATATGAGCTCATTGATTAACTCTCATGTACTCTTTGATTGTAACGATGAAAGTCAGTTGGCCACAACTGATGTGGTCGTCGTTGCTATCGGCCCCAAAGTTACAGAAACTTCCAACCGCCTCAATGAGTTGTTTGATACCAGTACATCAGTCGCGCAGTGGGTTCCAAAACTTAAAGCTGCAAACTTTGATGGTGTCGTCATTAACATCACCAACCCGTGTGATGTGATTACCGCTCATCTGGCTAAACTGTTGGAATTGCCTAAAGGCCGCGTGTTTGGAACAGGCACATCGCTCGATAGTGCGCGGATGCGCCGTTTGGTTGGGGATACACTAGGCGTTGATACCGCCTCTGTGTATGGTTATGTCATGGGTGAACATGGTGATTCACAGTTTATTCCATGGAGCACTATTCGTGTCGGTGGCGTTGCATTTACAAGTTGGCCAGCTGCGCAAGATGTGGATTTGATGGCGCTTGAGCAACATGTTCGTCATGGTGGTTGGGATGTCTTTGCTGGAAAAGGCTGGACAAGCTTTGGTATTGCATCAGCTGCTGCACGGCTGGTGGACGCGGTGTTTAGTGATGCACACAGTGTGTTTGCTGTCTCAGCATTTGATGAAGCGCTGCAAACTCAGATTGGTCAACCTGCCATTATTGGTGCTCAAGGCGTTGTGCAGCCTGTTCCTGTTGAACTTAGTGCTCAAGAGCGTAAACGTTTTGAAGACTCAGCCGCGGTGATTAAAAAGGCTTTTGCTTCATTAGCCTAGATTGATTGCTGCAATGGATAAAGCCGCTTTTATTCAGTATTAAGCGGCTTTATTATATATAAAACTGAAACAGTGGTTTAAAATTGTCATTTTCATGATAAAGCTATCAGTTTCAATTGTTCTTTCTCGCTACGGTAAGACTTCTTCGTCCGAGCAGACCAGGAGTCCAACGTGTATAAATCGCTAAGTTTCTTATTATCTACCGCTATTTTGTGTGGCTGTAGTTCATTACCTATGACCTCTCATGGGGTTAAAAATAATGCCCAGCATCCAGTATTGACGAGCTCTGAAGCGCGCCATTTTACGATTGCAAATTATTTTGCCCAAGGCCACACCGATAGCTGGCAGCCTGAAGGTGTCACCTTTGCCAAAACCTCATATGTGGTTGGGCCCGCAGGACAAGCGCCTTTCCAAGATATTCAACAGGCGATTAATAGTGCTCTAATTCATGACCATGACAGTGCATCTATCGCTATTAAACTGTTGCCTGGGCGTTATGAAGGGGTCGTTTATATTCCTAGTGATGCGCCTAAATTAACGCTCTATGGCGCTGGTAAAAGCGCCAAAGATACCGTGATTGCGTTTGCTATCGATTCAAAAATCTCCCCTGCACAGTATCGTAAATTGGTGAATCATCATCATCGCTATCAAGCTGGCGACCCTGCTTGGTATATGTATCAAGTTTGTGCCAATAAAGATAAATCAACTATTGCGACCATTTGCTCAGCGGTGCTTTGGAGCCAGAGTAATCAGTTTTCACTGGCTAATGTTACGGTCGAAAACTCGATGTTAGATGCTGTTGGCTCTGGTACTCATCAGGGCGTTGCACTGCGCACTGATGGCGATAAAGTGCAGATCGAAAATGTGCGCCTTTTGGGGCGTCAGGACACTTTCTTTGTGAACAATGCCGGCCAAGATAACCAATACAATGTGGCGCGCCAAAGCCGCGTATATATAAAAAATAGCTACATTGAAGGGGATGTTGATTATGTCTTTGGTCGAGCTCAGGCGGTATTTGATGGCGTACATTTTAATACCGTTTCTACTCGTCATCCGTCATCGGCTTACGTATTTGCACCAGATACACCAGCATGGCTCCCGTATGGCTTTTTGGTGGTGAATAGCAAACTAAGCTGTGATAAAGGATTTAAAGACTTTTCGCCTAAATTAGGACGGGCTTGGGATCAAGGCGCGAGCCATACCGGCTATATCCCAGGTCATACAGCTAATGGCCAGTTGGTGATTGCTAACTCTACCATCCAGTCATGCTACGACTTAAGCAAGCCGTGGGGAAAAGCCGCAACTACCGGGCGGCCATTTCGTGGCAATGCTTTGATGAGTCGAACTTTAAATAGCCAAAATTTTAACCGGTTATGGTTGTTTAACGATACGGTTTTATAGTTAACTTTCGGGCTAAAAACCGGTTCGACTGAACTGGTTTTTGGCCCGTAACTCATTAAGGCTCCGCGTTTACAATGCGTTTGATTTGGCCCGATGCAACCTCAAGCGCTCAACGGCCCCTAGTATTAGAGAGTGATAACTTTTATTCTCGTTATGCAATTGAGCGGTTAGTCCTTGGGATACGCCCCGATAAACTGAAAGCATACGCATCCGTATGCAATCGCGAGGTAACATGATAATCACCGGGTTAAATCACATTACTCTTGCTGTCTTAGAACTTGAGCGCTCCCTTCATTTTTATCAGCACCTATTAGGTTTTAAAGGCCATGTGAAATGGCAAAATGGCGCATATTTATCAGCAGGTGATCTGTGGCTTTGTTTAAGTGTGGATGAGCCTTGTCCTAAAACCGATTACAGCCACATTGCTTTGAGTGTTGAATCAGGAACATTTCATCAGGTTTGTGAGCGACTTAAAGCGCATCCTGTCGTTCAGTGGAAAAATAACTCCAGCGAAGGTGAATCGCTTTATCTACTTGACCCCGATGGCCATAAATTGGAAGTGCATGTTGGCAGTTTAGCCAGTCGGCTCAATGCGCTTAAATCACACCCGTATCAAGGGCTTGAATGGTTATAGATGCGCGATTGGGTAAGTTTTGAACTAGGCAGTGTTGATCTTTGTTGATTTATTCATCGCAATACATCGGTAGCCACATCATAACCATTGCCAGAGCTAC